>SFKP01000061.1 GCA_004553715.1 Clostridiales bacterium | reverse complement strand
CTCATAACCCGAAGGTCGCAGGTTCGAGTCCTGCCCCCGCAACCATATTGAAATAAGCATTTTGTAGAAATACAGAGTGCTTGTTTTTTGTGTTTTGACCACTTATTTGACCACAACCAGAACGAAATATAATAGACATATTAATTTTTTTATGCTATAATGAGCAAAGTAATTAGATTAGGAGAACAAAGGTGTCAAAATACAGAAAAAATAAAAACAAAAAGTTTGAACTAAATAAGCAGAAGAAAATCATGAGGAGATTACACAAAATAAAATATCGGACACATAAAAAACAAGAATAATATCGGAAACAAAAAACAATTTTTATTAAATAAAGTAATTACATTATTAGATTCAAAAAAATTCTATGGAAAAACAGACATTATATATAATTCTGTAAAAATAGAAATTCCTCGAGTATTTTCTTTAATAGAAAATCCAGAGGAAACTATTTTAAAACTAAAACAAATATATTCTTCAATGATGAATTTGAATATAGTGAATATAGAATTCGATTATTCAAAATGTGAGCAATTGGGATTGTGTGCTTCATCTGTTACTGATATATTAGTTTTAAATGCATTAAAATATAGAAAATTTAAAAACTCAAAAGTTTATACTCATGGTAATGCACCAAAGACAAAAGAAGCTTTTGATATTTTCTTTATAAGTGGACTTCCGAATCATTTAGGCATAATAAATTATCAAAATAAAAATGTTAAAAAATTAGATATAATAAAGAATGAACCACAAGATAAAATGTCTGAAAAAATAATAGAATATTATAATGAATGTCTATTAACACAACGTTATTCTTTAAGTCCAGAAGGAAAAAATATTTTTGGAATCATGATAGGAGAGGTTTTAGATAATGCTAAAAATCATGGTGGAAAATTATCAACATATTATGCAGCAGGTCATTTCAACATTGAAGATGGATGCGAACATGGTAAATGTAGATTAGTATTATTTAATTTTGGAGATAGTATATACGAAAGTCTTAATAGTGAGGATACAACTGAGTATACAAAGAAACAATTAAAAGAAAAGATAAAAGAACAGACTAGTTTTTTTAACAGGAAATGGAATGAAGAACCTTTATCAACATTATATTCTTTACAATATAATGTAAGCAGTAAAAGAAAAAGTCAACACGATAATAGGGGAAAAGGAACTATAAAATTAATAAATAGTTTTATGCAAATAGGGCAAAATAATGAAGGCAAAAAACCTAAGATGGCAATCATCAGTGGTAGATGTCATATATTGTTTGATACAACATATAATTTAAAAGAAGAAATTATTGATGGAAAAAAAGTTCCAATAATTGCATTTAATGAGGAAAATGATTTATCGAAAGCACCTGATACGAACTACGTAAAAAAAATTGAAGAATATTTTCCTGGAACTATGATTAGTATAGAATTTTATTTAGATAGAAAATATATAGAGAGTCAAATGGAGGCAAATAAATAATGGAAGAGATTAAATTAAATAAATTAACACAGAATATGAAGGTTATCTCTGGTAGAGAAAAAGGAGTAGAATTAAGAGAAAAGCTTAAATTAGATGAAAAAGACAAAGATAAAAAACAGTATAAAATTGTTATTGATGAAAATGTTTATTCATTTAATTCTTCATGCTTTTTAGGTTTGTTTGGTAAAAGTATTAGGGAATTAGGTGAAAATAAGTTTAGAGAGAAATATCAATTTGAATGTACTGATTTAATAAGAATGAATATTGAAGATGGAATAAATGATGCAACAAATAATGTTGATACGTTGAGGTAATAATATGAAGAAGATAGTAATGAGTATTTTAATAATAGTATTTTTAATTACTGGACAAGCATTTGCTAACAACAATATTAAAGAAAAAGAAAAACAATTAACAATTTCTGATATTTCTGATTTAAGTGTTGTTGGAATTAGTTTTATAAATTTAATATTTGTAGTTGCTTTTTACTTTAACGATCAAAGAAATAAAATTAAAGATAAAAAAACAGAATATAATTTTTTTTGGTACAAAGATTATGTTATAAAAGATGCTGTATTAATTATAGAAGAGCATATAAGTAATTGCTGTTCTATAATTGAAGATTGCAAAAAGAATAAGAAAAAGAAAACTTCAGTAGAACAATATGGTGTATTCTTAAAAGAGAATATAATGAAGAGATTCACAGAATCTAACACTCAAACAAAGAAAAGAATATCAGAACTTTTAAATATTATAGATGGAAATATTTCTATAGACATAATAAAAGAATTTATAGAAATTCAAGACATATTTACAATAACTGTACAAAATGTAGAAGGAGATTTAGATGAACTTTATAATAAAATAAGTCAAAAGAAGATAGTTTTACTTAACAAATTATATAAATATGGATTAGAAAATATATTATAATACATAAAATGTGAAAGCCCTCAAGTTGAGGGCTTTTAACTTATAATTTTTCATCTAATAAAATTTCTCTAGCAACTTCATTAACTCTATTATTTAATTGCTCTGGTGTAAGATTAGGATCAGCTTTTTGGAAATGTTCTCGAAGTTGCTTTTTTATTAGAATAATATGTTCATCTGTTTTGACATTATTAAATTTCATAGCATATATCTCCTATACAAAATATAATTCTCTTATTTTCTCCATATTATCTTTTTTATGATTTGGTAAGGCATGACCATATTTATTTAATGTTGTACTAGGATCAGAATGTCCTAATATTTTACTTAAAACTAATATG
>SFKP01000060.1 GCA_004553715.1 Clostridiales bacterium | reverse complement strand
AAACTAATCAACTCTTTTATTTTATTTTTATTTTTACTTTCAAATACAAATTTTCTATTTGTAATATATGCAAATAAAACCGCTAAAATCCATGATATAGTAATTGCTAATTGTAGTTCTACAGCATTTTTTGCATCAAGAATTGTAAAAAGCAAAGCATATTTTGTCCCAATATTAACAATGGTAGTTAATATCCCAAAAATTAAATAATTAATTATTTCTCTATATTTTTCATATAAACTTTTTATTTTTTCCATTTATAATCACATCTTTTCCTCATTAAAGTGTTTTTGAATACCTTTCTATAATTGCATCTACTATTCTTTTGCTTGCAAATCCATCTCCATAAGGATTTGTTGCTTTGCTCATTTTTATATATTCTTCTTTATCTGTAAGTAGCCTTTTTGTTTCATTATATATTGTTTCTTCATCTGTTCCTACTAATTTTAAAGTCCCAGCTTCTATTCCTTCTGGTCTTTCTGTTGTATCCCTTAATACTAAAACTGGCTTTCCAAGTGATGGAGCTTCTTCTTGAATCCCCCCACTGTCTGTTAAAATAATATGTGACCTTGCAATAAAATTATGAAAATCTATTACCTCTAATGGTTCTATAAGCTTAATTTTATCATCATTTCCCAAAACTTCATCTGCAACAGTTCTTACCTGCGGATTTAGATGAACTGGATATACAACTTTTACTCCTTCAAATTCATCAACGATTTTTTTAATTGCTCTAAACATATGTCTCATAGGTTCTCCTAAATTTTCTCTTCTATGAGCTGTAAGCAGAATTAATTTATCACTACCTACCCAGTCTAGAATTGGGTTCGTATAATCTTTTTTTACAGTAGTTGCTAAAGCATCTATTGCGGTATTCCCTGTAATAAAAATACTCTCTTCCTTTTTATTTTCTTCTAACAAACTATTTTTACTGTTATCCGTTGGTGCAAAATGTACATCTGCTAAGACTCCAACCATTTGCCTATTCATTTCTTCTGGATATGGAGAATATTTATTCCAAGTTCTTAATCCTGCTTCAACATGCCCAATATCTACTTGATTATAAAAAGCTGCAAGTGCTCCTGCAAAAGTAGTTGTAGTATCACCATGTACTAAAACGATGTTAGGTTTTTCTTTTTTTATAATCTCTTCTAATCCTTTTAAAGCCTTATTAGTAATATCACTTAAAGTTTGCCCTTTCTGCATAATATCTAAATCATAATCTGGTTTTATATCAAAAACTTCTAATACTTGATCTAGCATTTGTCTATGTTGTGCTGTAACACAAACTATACACTCTATTTCTTTTCTTGATTTCAATTCTTTTACTAATGGTGCCATTTTTATTGCCTCTGGTCTTGTTCCAAATATGGTCATTACTTTAATTTTTTCCATGTGTTTCTCTCCTTACTAGATACATAAATTTTATTAATTTGAATTGCCTAAATATTCTCTTTGGTTCTTGAAATAATCTATATAGCCATTCCAAATTGCATTTTATAACCCAGTTTGGTGCTCTCTTTTTTGTTTTGCTTATTACATCAAATGAACCACCTACTGGCATAAATATTTTTATATCTTTTAATTTGTCCATATTTTTTATAATAAATTGTTCTTGTTTCGGGCTACCTAAGCCAACAAATAAAATATTTGCATTTGATTTATTAATTTTTTCTATAGCAATATTCTCATATTCGTAGCCAGAGCAAGTTCCGACTATGTTTATTTTTGGATATAATTTCTCTAATTCTATTTTTGCTTTTTCAGAAATACCTTCTTTTGAGCCATAAAGAAAAATTTTGGCATCAAATTCGCATAAATTTTTACAAATGGCATTCATTAAATCTATACCTGTAATTCTTTCTTTTATATTACCATTTTGTCTTTTAGAAGCCCACACAATGCCTGCGCCATCTGGTATTTGGTACTTCTGCTCATTAAAAATTGATTTTAACTCATCATTATTATAATTATCTACTGCTATTTCAGGATTAATATTTACAATAAATACTTGTTCATTATTTTGATAATCTAAAAATATTCTATTTATAATCTCTTTTTCATCAATTGAACATACATTAAACCCTAATATTTTTTCTTTTTTCATGCTATCCTTTCATTTTTAGAAAATTGTACTTTTTATATGCTTTCGAATTATATATTATCTAATAATTCGCGATAATGATTAGATTTCTTCTGTTCTTCAGCTAAAGAATCCTGTGTATTTTTTAATAAGAAATCTTTATAGTCAATTAGATTATTCAACTCATCTATATGAGTAATTAAATCTAAACATATTTTTAGTTCATAGTGTGTTTGAGGTTCATATTTAAAAGAACTTTCCATATCATTTACAAGAGGAATAATATTAGTTTCGATATTATTATTAGATAAAATATAATTGAAATTACTATTAATAATATCTTGCTTTTCTTGTAAAGGCATTTTAAAAAATTTATCAAGTTCAGTATTAATATCTTTTGAATTAAGATTTCTTCCAGAAAAATTTGCAAAAGCTATTGTAGAAAATTCATCTGTTTGCAAAGAATTAACTAAACCTATAAATTTGTTATAAGTTATTAAGAAAGCAATTTTTTTACATTATATAACAAAAACTAAATCTATTCAACACTTTATAGTGAAATCTTTATTTGTACTTAATTTTATTTTTAAATTCCACTTTTATATGATGTTGATTTTAGTTTTATACAAAAAAGTGGTAAAATATTAGTAAGATACTGCGTTTGGAGTGT
>SFKP01000023.1 GCA_004553715.1 Clostridiales bacterium | reverse complement strand
CTAATTAATATATAATCCGCTCCATCTTGCTGTCGGTTGGACATTTTCTTTTCTTAGGCTAAAGCACGAAAAGAAAAGTGCAACCGACACGTGGAGCTATTAATTTGAAAATTTGGGCCTGAACATTAACATTTATTTCCCAATTGCCTTATTTATACTGCTTTTTATTGATAATATTGTTTCATCAAATGATATAACTTTAGATAATTTATTAAATATATTCCAAAAACATGCTATTATTAAAATTACTATAAGTATTTTTTTCCAACATTTAGCTAACATATTTATTCTCCTATCTTAATATCTTAAATTTCCTCTAATACATATATCATTATATGTTTTTTTTTCATATTTGTCAAGTTTTAACTAAAAAGTCCTCTTTTTTTAACTGGTGGTTGTTCATTCATAGTTTTAGCTAGCTTATTTAATAACTCTCTTTGTTCTGCTGTTAGTTTTTTAGGAACTTGTATTCCTACTGTAAACACATAATCTCCACTCCATTTTCCGTGTGCTGCTGGGAAACCTTTTCCTTTTATTGTAAATTTGGTGCCTTCTTGTGTCCCTTCTGGAATGATGTATTTTTCTTTTGTTCCATCTACCATTGGTATTTCTAATTCTGCTCCTAATGTAGCTTGTGTAAATGTTATTGGAATATTACATAAAACATTGTCTCCTTGTCTTTTAAATATGCTATGTCTTCTTACTGTTAAAACTATATATAAATCGCCTCTTGGTCCACCTTTTTCACCTGGTTCGCCTTCTCCTCTTAATACTATTGTTTGACCATCTGCAATTCCTGCAGGAATTGCTACTTGTATTTTTACTGTTTTTCTAATCTTTCCTTTTCCTCTACATTCTGCACATTTTTCTTCTATAATAGTTCCTTCTCCATTACAATTTGTACAAGTTTTCGTTGTTTGCATTTGACCTAATAATGTAGACACAGTTTGCCTAATTACTCCTGTTCCATTACACATTTTACATGTAGTAGATTTTGTTCCTGGTTTTGCTTTTGCTCCTTTACAAGTACCACATATCTCATATCTTGAAATAGTTATTTCTTTTTTTACACCTTTAAATGATTCTTCAAAGGTTATATCCATATTATATTTTAAGTCTCTTCCTTTTTTAGGTCCATTTGATTGTTTTGTTCTGCCACCAAAGCCAGAACCTCCACCAAATATTGATGAGAAGATATCTCCTAAATCTCCGAAGTCATTAAATCCATCAAACCCAGAAGTAGAGTATGAATAATAATTTCCGCCTTGTCCTCCAGCCCCGCCGAATCCTTGTGGGCCATCTGGTCCAAATCTATCATACATTTGTCTTTTTTGTGGATTAGATAAGGTTTCATATGCCTCTGATACTTCTTTAAACTTTTCTTCTGCTTCTTTTTTATTATCTGGGTTTGCATCTGGATGATATTTTTTTGCTAGTTTTCTGTATGCTCTTTTTATTTCTTCATCTGTTGCTGTTTTTTCTATTCCTAAAACTTCATAAAAATCTCTTTTATTTGCCATTTTTAAATCTTTCTCCTTTAAAAAATTATATCTATATTTAAGTCATAAATACACATATAATTTTTTGTATAATGATACGGCTACCTCCCTTAAAACAGGGAGGTATGCCAATATTATACAACTAATTATTGATTGTTATTACCGTCATCTTCTACTTTGTAATCTGCATCATAAACATTTCCGTCATTTGTAGCGCCTTCTGCTCCTGCATTTTGTCCTTCTGTCCCTGCTGCTGCTGCATTTTGTTTATATAGTTGTTCAGAAACTTGGTAGAATACTGTAGTTAATTTTTCTGTTGCATCTTTTATTGTTTCTGTATTATTTGTTTCTAATGCTTTTTTTACATTATCAATTTCAGTTTGTACTTTAGCTTTTTCTTCAGCACTAATTTTGTCTCCTACTTCTTCTAGTGTTTTTTCACTGCTATATACTAAGCTTTCTGCATTGTTTTTAACTTCAACTTCTTCTTTCTTTTTCTTGTCTTCTGCAGCATGTGCTTCTGCATCTTTTACAGCTTTTTGAATATCATCTTCTGATAAGTTAGAGCTTGCTGTTATTGAAACATTTTGTTCATTTCCTGTTGCCATATCTTTTGCTGAAACATGAACTATACCGTTTGCATCAATATCAAATGTAACTTCAATTTGTGGTATTCCTCTTGGTGCTGGTGGAATTCCTGATAATTGGAATCTTCCCAGTGTTTTGTTATATGCTGCCATTTCACGCTCACCTTGTAGAACATGAACTTCAACACTTGTTTGACCATCTGCTGCTGTTGAGAATATTTGTGATTTTTTAGTTGGTATTGTTGTATTTATTGCAACACATTCATCTGGGTTTATTCCTTTATTTGGTTCTTTGTTTATTATTTTTCTAACAGCTTCTTGTACTGCTGGAACTCTTGTTGAACCACCAACTAATAGTACTTGGTCAATTTGAGCTGCTGTTAATCCTGAATCTTTTAAAGCTTGATTTACAGGACCTGTTGTTGCTTCAATTAAATCTCTTATTAAATCTTCAAATTTTGCTCTTGTTAAAGTTATATCTAAATGTTTTGGTCCAGAGCTATCTGCTGTAATATATGGTAAGTTAATATTTGTTTGTCCTACGCCTGATAATTCTATTTTAGCTTTTTCTGCTGCTTCTTTTAGCCTTTGCATTGCTTGTTTATCAGAGCTTAAATCAATTCCTTGATCTTTTTTGAATTCTTCTACTAAATAGTTTATGATTCTTTGGTCGAAATCATCACCACCTAGTCTATTGTTTCCACTAGTTGCTAAAACTTCAAATACTCCATCTCCAATATCTAGTATTGAAACATCAAATGTTCCTCCACCTAGGTCATATACCATTATTTTTTGGTCTTTGTCTTCTTTATCCATTCCATAAGCAAGAGCTGCAGCTGTTGGCTCGTTTATAATTCTTAAGACCTCTAAACCTGCTATCTTACCTGCATCTTTTGTTGCTTGTCTTTGGCTATCACTAAAATATGCTGGAACTGTGATAACTGCTTGTGTAACTTTTTGTCCTAAATAATTTTCTGCATCTGTTTTTAATTTTTGAAGAATCATTGCTGAAATCTCTTGTGGTGTAAATTCATCTCCTTCAATTTTTATTTTTTTGTTTGTTCCCATATCTCTTTTTATTGAGATAACTGTATGGTCTGGATTTGTTACTGCTTGACGTTTTGCTATTTGTCCAACTAATCTTTCACCATTTTTTGAAAATGCAACTACTGATGGAGTTGTTCTATTTCCTTCTGGGTTTGGAATAACAACTGGTTCTCCACCTTCCATAACTGCAACGCATGAGTTTGTTGTACCTAAATCGATACCAATAATTTTTGACATATATATGTCTCCTTTCTTTATTTATATTTTAAAAATTAATAACTAATTTGCAACGACTACCATAGCGTGTCTTATAACTTTTAATCCTATTTTGTAGCCTTTTCTAAATTCTTCTTTTATTTCTTTTTCGCCTAAATTTTCATCTACAACGCTTGATACTGCCTCATGAACTTCTGGGTCAAAGGTTTTACCTACTGTCTCGATTTCTTCTACTCCAAGATTTTTAAATATTTCTTTAATTTGCTTTAGAATAAGTTCTATTCCTTGTTTAAAATTCTCATCTTTGCATTTATTTTCTACTGCTTTTTCTAAGTTGTCTACTACAGGTAAAAATTTTGAAACTATATCTGCAACTAATGAATTGTATAATATATCTCTTTCTTTTGAGCTTCTTTTTTTGTAATTTTCAAATTCTGCCATTACTCTTTTTAATCTATCAGTTGTCTCTTCTAATTCGATTTGTTCTTTTGACTTTTTTTCTACTTTTAACTCCTCTTTAAGTTCTTCTTCTTTCTTTTCTTCCAAATTTACTCTTCTCCTTTCAGTTTATCCGCCTTTTCATTTAAGTTCTTACTAATATATTTCATTATTGAAATAACTTTTGAATAATCCATTCTCTTTGGTCCAATAATTCCTATTGTTCCAATATCGTGCCCATCTAAAGTATGTTTAAATGTGATTATGCTTACATCTTTTAGCTCTTCTTGCTCGTTTTCATCACCTATATATACATTGATTTCTTTTGCAAATCCTGAATTTAAAAGCTCTTGTATTGTATTTTTAGCTCCTAAAACACTAAGCAAATTTTTAGCATTTTCTGTTTTTGTAAATTCTGGATAGTCAAATAATCTATCTGCACCTTTTAAATATAGGTTTCCCGCTTCTTCTATCTTTCTATTCATTTGGCTGATAATAGGTTTTATAACATCTGCTTGATCACTCATTGCTGAAATGATATATTCTTCCATTGGTTTATCTATTTTTTCTAAAGGTTTCCCTTTTAACCTATTATTGAATATATAATTTAAACCTTCTACTTGCCTTTCGGTAATATCGTCATCATATTTTATAATTGTTTCTTTAATTGCCCCGTTTTCTGTTAGAATAACTGCCATAAGAAGTCTTGTTCCAATTAATGCAAATTTTATATCTTGAATTATGTTATTATTAGGGCCTATTGCAACAGTAGTATAATGAGTTATCTCTGATAATGTATTTGTAGCAATTTTTGTTAAATCCTCAATTTCGTTAACTTTTGTTTCTAACATTGATTTTATATATTGGATTTCTTCTACACTAATTTTTTCATCATTAAGAAGTTCATCTACATAGAATCTATATCCTTTTCCTGATGGGATTCTACCAGAAGATGTATGTGGTTTTTCTAGAAATCCTAAATGTTCTAGCTCCATCATTTCATTTCTGATTGTTGCACTACTACAAGCTAAATCGTAATTTTCTAAAATTGCATTTGAACTTACAGGTTCTGCTGTATTTATATATAACTCTGTTATTGCTTGTAGAATTAGTTTTTTTCGCTCATTTAACACTGCTTTTCACCTCTTTTAGCAATCTTGTTTCTCAACTGCTAATATATATTATACCCATTTTTAGCAAATGTCAATACAGTTTGCTAATTTTTTTATAAAAACTACAAAAATCCATCATTTATATTGATGGATTTTTGTCTTTATTTTCTTCTTTTATTTCTGCTTTCTTTTTTACTTTATCTTTTAAATGTTCTTCTCCAAACTGCTTTGTTACTATATTTTTGATTAATATCTGTTTTAATGCTTCTTCTTTTACATCCATAATCAGAGTACCATTTTTTGCAATTGAAATTTTACCCGTTTCTTCTGATACTACAACTACAATACTATCTGATTCTTTAGACATACCTATTGCTGACCTATGTCTTGTTCCTAGTCCTTTTGATATATGTTTGTCATCTGAAAGTGGTAACATGCAAGCTGCTGATTTTATTTTGTTTTCACTAATTATAACTGCACCATCATGTAATGGAGTATTAGGAGTAAAAATATTTACTAATAATTGTGGTGATATTTCCGCATCTAGCACTATTCCTGAATCTATGATATCTTTTAATTTTATATCTCTTTCAATTACTATTAATGCCCCTATTTTCTTTTTTGCAAGCTCTTGTGTTGCTAATGCTATTTTATAAATTGATTCTTTTGTTTTCGTTGCTAAATCTTTATCAATTCCTAGAAATTTACTTATTTTATTTGTTCCTAATTGCTCTAATGCTCTTCTTAATTCTGGCTGAAATATAACAATAAGCAAAAGCACTCCATAAGTCATTACTGAGGTTAAAATATAATTTAGTATGCGCAAATTAAGTAAGTCGCTTAATATTGTTATAAGAATTAATATTAATATTCCTTTTAATAATTGCCATACTCTTGTTTCTTTTACTAATTTAAAGAGTTTTACTGCTAAAAATATAACAAGTGCAATATCAATTATAAATATTATAATATTTAATGGACTTTTCGTAATTGATGTTAAGTAATCTAATAAATTTTGTTCTGCAATATCCATACTTTTTGTCATTACCTTATCCCTCTTTTCTTCTGTTAATATTTTTATATTATTTTGCAAATATCGTATAAATTAATGTTGCTGCTACACTTAAAATCATTGCTGCAGCTAATATTCCTGCTATTACTCTAACAAAAATTTTATTTTTATCTCTTTTTTTTGCCATTTTTTTCACTTCCTCGTATTTATTTTAACCAATTAAAATCAAAAATAGTATAGCATATCCAATAAAAAAAAGAAATAGATTTTTAAATTAAATTTAAAAATCTTTACAAATTCACTTCCAAATATTTTTTCTAATTCTTCTCTTGACATATTTAAATACTTTTCTGTAGCATTTCCACTTAATAAATCATTTTCAAATTCTTTCATATCCATATTTAACATCTCCAATATCTATAATCATATATTAAACAGTCTATATATTAAATTTTTTAATCTTGAAAAGAAGCAAGGAAGGTGCTTTGCTACCTTCCTTTTGCGTTGATTTTTTACAAAATCTGCACTAAATTATGTTTTATAAAATATACTAATTATAATATGTATTCTATACCTGTTTTGATAATTTCTGTTTTTTCAGGCATTTGTCTTAAAAATTCCTCGCATACCACATCAGAAGTACAATGTGCTAAATAAACCTTTTGAACATTGGTTTGTTTCATATATTCTATTGTTTTTAATGTACATTCATTGACTTCTTTTAAATGAAATCCACCCATAACTGCTAATATTTTATCAGTATTAGTTATCTTTTTTGCATATTCTACAGTATTACAAATACCACTATGAGAACATCCAGAAATTACTATTAATCCTTTTTCGGTTTTTATAGCAAAACCTGAATCATCTAAATGTTGATAGACTTCTCCATTTTCATCAAAAGCTGCCAAATTTTGTCCTTTTTCAAAGTCATTATTTCTTTCAATTTGACCTAAAAATATAATTTTATCATTTATATTATATGGTTCTCTCGATTCAATTAGATTAAATCTACGTGCTAATTCTTCTCTGGTTTGATTTAATCCGTTGTTATTACCTGTTCTTCTGCTAATTCTTGTAAGCATAAAATCAGGATGGCATATTAAATCTGTTTTAGTATTCAGGTATTTTAAACCATTTCCATGATCAAAATCTCCATGACTTAAAACTATGGCATCTAATTTCTTCAAATCAATATTTAACTTTTTAGCATTATTTATAAAGATTTCAGTTTGACCACTATCAAATAATACTTTTTTTCCATAGCATTCAATAAAAAGTGAAATACCATGTTCAAATTCATATTCATTGTTATTACATCTATTGTCATTCAAAACTACAATTCTTACCATAACAATCATTTTCCCCTTTCATAATTAATATTGTATGAAAATTGTTCAAGCTGTCGTAATCACTGAGGAATTGTTTTTCATCATTTGTAAAAATTCTTCATTATTTGCTGCAATATGCATTTTTGTAGAATTATAAATAACACCACCAGCTTTTTCTACTATATATTGACCTGGTATATAATCCCATAATGTATCCTTTACAAAATTTGTTGCACTAATTCTACCACATGCTACCCATGCAAAATCTACTGCTGCGCAATGAAAGTGGCGACAATGTGGATTCAATTTTTTCATTTTTACTTCACCTAATATACTATTAGGTCCTTCTACTATATATAGCCCTTTATGGCTGTTATAACTATTTACAGAAATAGGCTTTCCATTTAAAAATGCACCATCTTCATCTGCATAATAGATTTCATCTAGTTCTGGTAGGTATATTACAGATGCACAAGTTTTTTTATCTCTAATACAAGCAACCTGAATCCCCCATAATGGGATATGATGAGCAAAGTTAACTGTTCCATCAATTGGATCAATAATAAAGCAATTGTCTGTTAATCCTTTTTCATTATTAAATTCTTCACTAATAATTGAAAAACTTGGATAATTTTCTTTAATTTCGTTTATTATGTATTTTTCTATTTCATAATCAAAATTAGTTACTAAATCGCCCTTATCATCTTTAGCATTTACAACAAGCTCATCATTTATTAAATGACTAGCTTGTTGTACTAAATCAATTAAAAATTTTAATTCATTGCACATTGTAATTTCCACCTTCATTTTTTTACTATTAATTGAATTACTGTAGCATCAGAATCGCTCAATATTTTTCTATTGTCATCCCTATTGACATATTACTAACAATCAAATTCATTATCGAAAAGATTAAATAATATTTTAAATTCCTCTTCGTGTATTAAAAGGTCAGATTGTTTTGTTTTAACCATTTCTTTAAATTTTTTATATGGCACAAAAAAAATTTCAGATATTTCCTCTTCTTGATATTTCATATCATCTATACCTTTATCAGTTCTTAAAATATACATATCATCAAATTCATTATTAATAAATGTTTCTGTATATTTTGTACTTCTTTTTATTGTTTTTATAAATTTTAATTCATTTGGCTTAACATCTAAATTTAATTCTTCTTTTAATTCTCTAATAGCACCTGATAGTGAATCATCTCCTGCAGATAAATGTCCTGCACTAGATATGTCTAACATATTTGGATTACTATCCTTTGTTGCACATCTTCTTTGTAAAAGTATATCTCCTTTATCATTTATAATCCATATATGTACTGCTTTATGCCAATCCCCATCTCTATGAACTTCTTTTCTTAATTTTATTTTTCCTGTTTTGTTTCCTTCTTCATCTAAAATATCAAAATACTCTAAGCTCATCTCTTCCTCCTTATACATATTGCCTTTATTTTATAAAAACATATATTTATCCAATAAATCACAAACTTCAGCAACTGTTTTTGCACATTTTTCTGAATGCATTGTGTAAACATTTGGTTTTTCTTCTGTTAAAATATCACTACAATTTATACCATTTTGATGATTTTTCATAAATTCTAGCATAAAGTTTCTAATTATTTCTCTTCTTTTTAATTTACTTTCAGTGTCCTGTTTGTCATTTTCTCCATATCTTAAACTTAATAGCATTACTGCCGCATTTATTGTTCCGCAAGTTTTTCCCAATTTAGCTATGCCACCTTCAAAACCTGATGCTATTTTAAATGCTATTTCTTCTGTAATATTTACTAAATCGCAATAAGCTATCATTATAGATTGCGAACAGCTATACCTTTCGTTAAATAATCCGCATTGCTTTTTCTTTTCTATTATTTCCCATTTTTACTATGACCTCATTTCTTTATATATTTTTCTATTTGTTATAATTTTACTAATTTGTTTTATAGCAATTAATATTCCAAAAATATTTTTTTACTATTAATTGAATTACTGTAGCATCAGAATCGCTCAATTTTTTCTTTCCCAATCTTTAATTCTCCATTCTACTACTTAAATTCTTCTACTTTCGTTATCTCAATAACCATTGCACCTTTTGGCTTTGTTGCCCCAAAAGGTGTAGTTTCGTTATTAGCAAAAAAAGTATTTTGACAAAAATCATAATATTTTCCATCAAAATAAAACTTTGCTTTACCAAACATTCTTAATCCATTCCAATCTTTATCAAAAACTGTTAATACTACATTTGGATTATTCTCAATATTATTTTGAGTATTGATCATTTCATTAACAGAAATAATTATCTTATCATTATCAATAACTCTTACATCTGAAGCCACTGAAAGATTAGGATTATTATCCCTTCTTACTGTTGCAATATGCATTGGTTTATCATTAATTAAATCTTTATATTCAAACAAATTCATATTTCCTCCTATATTGTTCCATAACATATATCTCTAAATCTTATTTTCTATTTATTGTAATTTCACTTATTTCAACCTTTTTAGGTAGTTTTAATGTATATAACATTATATCTGCAATATCTCTTGGATTCATCCATTCATCTGGATTTGCTAGCTTTTGTCCTGTACACTTTTCATGCATTCTAGTATTCATACCACCAACATTTAATTGAATAACTCTGCAATTGTATTTTTTTAATTCAAGTTGCAAATTATAGCTTGTTCCTCTTAATGCCCATTTTGAAGTTGTATATGCTAATTGATCTTCATAACCTTGTTTTAATCCTATTGTTGATCCAATATTTATAATATCAGCTTCATTTTCTTTTATTAAATCCATTAACCCGAGATGTTAGGAACATTGGTGCTATACTATTAATTTTCATAACATTTTCCAAACAAGAATATGTAATTTCATTTACTTTTTCTATTCCCGGTACTCCTGCACAATTAATTAATGCATCAAATTTATTGTATTTCTCTTTTATAATATTGCAACCATTTTTTATTGATTCTTCACTTGTTAAATCCATTTGTATGAACTCGCAATCATAGTCTGGCTTTGTTCTACATAGTGCTATAATATTTATTCCATTTTCTATGCACAACTTTGCAAATTCTTTTCCAAGTCCATCACTTGCACCTGTTAATATTACATTTTTCATTCTACATTTCTCCTATTATTCTATTTTATTTCTTCTAACAACATGCCACACATCTATTTCTTCTTTTGTTGGTGTTTCCCAATTTTCAATTAGTTTTTGTCTTAATCCTTCATCTATATAAAAATCATACTTGTTTAATCCATCATTAATCTTTTTGTTTCTTTCTTTTATATTTTCTTCCCAAGTGTAATCATCTACATCCATATAATGCCACTCAACATCAATATTTTCATTTTTGAAATATTCATTCATGTATCTTCTGTTGTATGATCTCCAAAAACCCCAGTCTAAAATAACATTACATCCCACTCTTACTATGTCAATAGCTTTTTTCATTAAGTATTGATTTGCTCGTTCTGCTAGTTCCATATATTTCTCTCCCTGTTCATTATCAAACATAGCATATGTTAATTCGTCAGTGTTTAATATTACTGCATTTTTTTGCTCTTTTATTTGATTTGCATAATAAGTTTTTCCACTCGCAATTTTACCACATATTAAAATTACTTTTCCCATGCTATCACTTCCTATTTTGTATACAATTTATATATTTCTTATCTAATTCACTACCACATTAGTTAATTTTTATTGATGCTATTATATAATAAAAGTCTGATTATATCAACTCATTACCATCCTGAATTTTCTTTTTTAAAAGTAGTATTATAATTAAGATGCATTTGCTACCAGCTTTGCAAATTCTTTAAAAGAAGGTATATTAATACCTGTAGTCTCTTGTATTTTTTGTAATAGAACATAATCATTTCTTGAATTCATTCCAAATCCAGTATATGCATCCCAGCCATATTGTCTTGCTATATTTACTATTTCAATATCTAATTGTGGTCTTAAGTCAACAAAAATATTATTCATATTTTTTAATTTGTCTAAAACATTTTTTACTTCTTTCTCATCTCCACCTTCTTTTCCAGCACAATTTATTAGTATGACTTTATTCTCTGTATTAAAATCAACTTTACTTAAATTATCAAAATACTCTGTACATGTACTTTTAGAAAGTTCTTTTGCTATATCCTCTTTTGAATATATATCTACCAAATACATTTTTTCAGGATTTTTAGTGGCAATAATTCTTGCTATTGGCTCTCCTACTCCTCCAACCCCGAAAATAACTGCTTTGTTGCCTGAAAAATTAGTTACTTCATCTTCAAACCAACTTGTAAATGATGGTCCATTTAGATTATAACATTGTAATTCATTATTTTTATCCTTGATCAAAGAGTCTACATTTTGAGGTATATTTTGGTCTAAAAACCACTCTTTTTGCACAGGATTACTTTTATGTGGTTGAGTTTGATTTATAGCAATTATTCTATTGTCATTTTTTGCTAAAGTGTATACTTCTCTTATTGAATCCCAATCCTCCTTTTTTATATTAACTGGTAAATATACAAAATTATTATCAATTTGATTCATATAAACTCTACTAGTAGAAATATCCCATGCTTCTTTAGTCTTTTCTGCTAAATATAAGCATATTTTAATATCTCTGTGATTTTTCAAATATGTCTTTAAATCTTTAACTCCATCACAAACTAAGATTTTCCCATTTTTCTTCACTCCTCACCTTTATAAACAACCAAAAATTTCTATTTTTCTAATTCATCATTTTCTCTATCTATTATCTTATTTGATAGATTATTTGTATGTATTATAACATTTTAAATTAAATTTAAAAATCTAGTTACAGTTCAGACTAATTAATATATAATCCGCTCCATCTTGCTGTCGGTTGGACATTTTCTTTTCTTAGGCTAAAGCACGAAAAGAAAAATGCAACCGACACGTGGAGCTACTAATTTGAAAATTGGGGTCTTAACATTAACAAAATCTAAATATCTATTTTTATATCCCATTTTCTTCTAAGAATTTTTTAGTAATTTCATATCCTTTGTTAAAGCAATATTCTATTTTTCCTAAATCCAAAATTCCTACTCCATCTACAGGAATTGTTATAACATAATCACTACCATCCAAATCATTCTTAGATATTTCATCTCCCATAATATCTAGTGCTTTTATAGCAATATCTATTGCATTGCTCTTATCTTGTTTAGCATTATTGCTAAATTTTACTGCAATTACTTTTTCTGCACCTAAAAGCTTTATCTCATTTACTGGAATGTTTTCTAAAAGACCTCCATCAACAAATAGATGTCCTTTATATTTAAATGGCTTATATACACCTGGAAAACTACTGCTTGCCCTTACTGCCTCTCCTAAAGATATATCTGTAATCCAATTCTTGCTTTTATTCTCTATAGAACTTAATATATATTTTGTTGAAGTATTTATATCAACCGTTGGCATAACTATTGGCATTCTTACATCTGTTAATTTCTTTATTCCTTTTGGGAAAGCTAAATTATTATATAAGTCTTCAAAATTTTCTCCAGCATTAAATCCACTTGTTTTAATTTTTTTTCGTAATAAAAAGTTTTTTATCTCTTTAGATATCGTTATATGGTCTAAATTTGTAAACATTTTGCCATATCTTTTAAATAAAGTGTACATATTATCTGGTCCATATCCGATTGCATATAGTGCTGCAATTACACTTCCTGCACTTGTTCCACCAATATGAGTTATTTCTATGTTTTTCTCTTCTAATGCCTTTATTACTCCTGCATGAGCTATTCCCCTTATTCCTCCACCTGATAATGCTAGACCTACATTCATACTAACCTCCTTGTTTTAAAAAACATATAGTATATTATTCCAAATATACTATATGTTTAATCAATTTTATATTTGTTATTTTAAAATTTTTATTGCCTCTTCTAATTGAATATCTTTTTCATTATATTCATCTTCGTCAATTTCTATATCTGGCTTTATTCCTTCTTTATTTATTTTATCTCCATTTGGTGTCATAAATTCTTCTATTGTTATCTTAAGGGCTCCTCCTGACTTCATTCCAATAACTTCTTGCATTACTCCTTTTCCAAAAGTTGTTTTTCCAACAATTTTTCCGATATTATTATCTTTAATTGCTGCTGTAAAAATTTCACTTGCACTAGCTGAGTTCTCATTTATAAGAACAACTATTTTCATTGTCTCTGGATTTACATTGCTTGACTTTATAACACTTTCTTTATTATCTTTATCATAAGACTTCATAATGATATTTCCTCTTGGTACAAATAATTCTGCAATAGATATTGCTTCTTCAACAATGCCTCCACCATTATCTCTTAAATCTATTATTAACGATTTTATATTTTTTTCTTTTAGTGCATTTAAATGTTCTTTAAATGCTTCTGCTGACCCTTGGTCGAAAGAAATCAATTTTATATATCCAATATTTGTATTTATTACGCTTGAATCTATATATTTTATTTCAATTTTCCTTCTAGTTACTTTTTTTATTATTGTTTCTTCATCTCTTAATATTTCTAATTCTACTTCTGTACCTTCTTCTCCTTTTATTTTATTAGATGCTTTATCTATCGTCATGTCACTGCAATCTTCTCCATTGATTTTTTCAATTATATCTCCAGATTGCAAACCGGCTTCTTCTGCTGGTGACCCTTCTATTGGAAATAATATTATAATATTTCCATCTGTTGTTTGAGCCATATATATTCCAATACCAACATAATTTCCTAAAACAGAAACCATTAAGTCTTCATATTCATTTTTTGTTAAATATTCTGTATATTCATCTCCGAAGACCTGCAACATATCCTTTTATTGCCATTTCTTTCATATTTTCTTCATCTAGTTCACCAATATATTTATTTTCTAAACATTTTTTTACTAATTCTATTTTTGTTGTTATATCTTCTGCAGATTGTGAAATATTTATATAATTAGCTTGAAAATCTTCATTTTCTGTTTTTGTATTAGTTATATTATGCATTCCAGTAGTTGTTATTATAAATGTAATTAAAGCTGTAATAATTATTAACATTATTGACTTATATGCTTTGTTTTTAGTTTCGAAATTCATATATTGCTTTACCTCCATACAAATAGTTTGGAAAAATTTTTCCCAAACTATTTCTAATATTATATTCATTAGTTTTATTTTTATTATATACTAATTATTTTAAATATGGTATAGGATTTACACATACTGAAGATATTCTTTTTAACATTTGTTCCTCCAATTATTATTTTGTTAGATAATCTAGTGGGTTCATATAATTTCCATTAATTCTAACTTCAAAATGTAAGTGTGGCCCTGTAGACAGTCCTGTTGAACCTACCTTCATTATTATGTCTCCTCTTTTTACAGTTTGTCCTTCTGCTACTAATACCTCTGAACCATGTCCATATAAAGTAGAAAATCCTCCACCATGGTCTATTATTACTGCATTTCCATATCCTCCGAACCATCCAGCTTTCAACACTTTTCCTGAATTTGCAGCAATTATGCTAGCTCCTTTTGGTGCACCTATATCAATTCCTGTGTGGAATCTTTTTGTTCCTAATACCGGATGTATTCTATTACCAAAAGGTGATGTAATTGTTTTATAACCTGGTGTTGGCCATGCAAATAATCCACCTGCATAATCAGAATCTCCTAAATTATTTGTTATTATAAATATTTCATTTTCTACATTGTTTAGTTCTTGTTCATATTCTTTTATTCTTGCTCTTGTTGCTTTTTCTTGTTCATTTAAGTTTGCTAAATAGTTATCTCTTTGTATTTTAGCATTATTTAAAGTAATTAAAGTTTTTTGTTCATTTTCTTCTTTTTGCTTTAAATCTGCTCTATTTGCATCTAGCTTTGTTTTGATTTCCTCAATTTGATTTTTTTCTATTTCAATTGTGTTTAGTAAATTTTCATCTATTGCTGCAATTTCTCCAATTAGATAATAATTGTCAACAAATTCTGTTATACTACTTGAATTTAGAAGTACATCTAAATATGTGGTTTCTCCTGCTTCATACATTGCTACAATTCTTTTTTCAAGATTGTTTTTTTGATTCGCATAATTTTGTTCTGCAACTGCTAATTTTTGCTCTGTTTCTTGTATTTCTGCTTCAACTACTTTTAACTCGCTTCTAATTTCAGCAAGGCTATTATTGTAATCTTCAATTTGTCCTTCTAATTCATTTACTTTTGCAATTGCATCTGTTATTTCTAAATTAAGAGAATCGATTTCATCATTTGCTTGTTCTATATTTGTTTTTAATTCATTTTTTCTATCTTCTAGTGTATCTAAATTTTCTGCATATACTAAAGAAAATGAAAGAAACATTATAAAACTTTGTTTTTCTCATATAAATAGTACCTCCTTTATACCTCTAAGTATTTCTTCATTGATATCGAACTGCCTATCATTCCTATTCCAATACCCAATATTAAATATACAATAATTACTTGTGATGACATACTTGCAAAACTTAATATATCAATTCCAATTTTTGTTGCCGTAGGGCTTGTCATTATCTTATTTGCAATTAGATTGTAAATTCCTCCTACTAAAAGTATTGATATTACACCTGCCATTAATCCTATAATTATACCTTCTATCATAAATGGTGTTCTAATAAATCCATTTGTTGCACCAACATATTTCATTATAGAAATCTCTTTTCTTCTTGCATGTACTGTTAATTTGATTGTATTTGAAATAATAAATACAGATATAATTATCAATATCGCAAGTATTACTCCTGTTACAATTTTAATCCATTTTGCTACTTCTGCTAAATTTGTTATTGTTTGGTCATTGCTTACTATATTTTTTACATTCTCTAATTTTCCAATTTGTTCTTGTACTTGTGCATTTAAATTTAAATCTGTTAAAGTAACTGAATATGATGGTGAAAATGATGTTATTTCCATTCCATCCATTGCATAAGCTTTATCTTTAAGCCTTTCTCTCATAGAGTTATATGCCTCTTCTTGCGTTCTATATGTAATTTTATTTACACCTTCTATTTTATTTATTTCTTCTCCTAATTTTTTGATCTCTTCATCTGTTGCTGTTGTTAAAATAAATACATTAAATGATTGTTTTTCTTCTAGTTCTCTTACAGCATTATTGATATTTTTTCCTATTGTAAAAAACAATCCAAAAATTAACATTGTTGCACACATTACTCCTAAACATGAAAATGTTGATTTCTTGTTTTTAAAAACATTTCTAAATCCCTCACTAAGGAAATAGTTTATTACGTTATATTTCACTTTCCATACACTCCTCTTTTATCATCTCTGATTATGATTCCTTTTTCTATTTCGATTACTCTTTTTTTCATTGAATCCACTATATCCTTAGCATGTGTTGCAATAACTACCGTTGTACCTCTTAAATTTATTTCATTTAATAAATTCATAATGTCCCACGCTGTATCTGGGTCTAAATTCCCTGTAGGCTCGTCTGCAATAATCATAGATGGATTATTTACCAATGCCCTTGCTAATGCAACTCTTTGTTGTTCTCCTCCAGATAATTCATCTGGATATACTTTTGCTTTTCCACTTAAACCAACTAAAGATAATACCATTGGTACTTGCCTTCTTATATGTTTTGGTGTAGCTTTTACTATATTCATTGCAAATGCTACATTTTCATAAACAGTTTTATCTGATAATAATCTGAAGTCTTGGAAAACTACGCCCATACTTCTTCTTAAATATGGCACTCTATTAGGCTTTAAAAAAGTAGTGTCTTTACCATTTATTATAATATTTCCCTCTGTAGGCTCCTCCTCTTTTAGTATAAGCTTTATAAGTGTCGATTTACCTGAACCTGAAGCACCTACAAGAAAGCAAAAATCTCCCTTTTCTATTTTAAAATTTGCATTGTGCACAGCTTCTGTCCCTGTGCTATATGTTTTTGAAACATTTCTAAACTCTATCATTTTTTACCTCTGTTCCTAATATACTACTATAATTATAATAATTTTACCTTAAAAAAGCAATAGAATTTTTTGTAAAATTTACATTATTTTTTCTATTATTGAATCTTTAGTTAATCCGTAATACTCTAATAAATCTTGTGCTTTGCCAGATTGTCCAAAAGTATCATTAATACCCATTTTAATTAATTTTGTAGGGCATAAATCTGTCAAAACTTCAGAAATTGCAGTTCCCAATCCACCAATAACGCTATGATCTTCTATTGAAATTAGTTTTTCTGTTTCTTTTGCACATTTTATTATCATATCTTTATCTATTGGTTTTATTGTGTGAACATCTACTACTCTTATATTAATACCTTTTGTTTCTAATTCTTCTTTAGCCTTTATTGCTTCTTGTACAACTACTCCTGTTGCAAAAACTGTAGCCGCTGTTCCTTCTCCTATTTGAACAGCTTTCCCAATCTCAAATTTTTCGTTTTCTTCATATATAATAGGTGTATCTAATCTGCAAAGTCTTAAATATACAGGTCCTTGTATTTTTGATATTTCTTCTACTGCCCATCTGGTTTGAGTATCATCAGAAGTGCTAATTACTGTCATATTAGGTAATCCTCTCATAAGGCTAATGTCTTCTAGCATTTGGTGTGTTGCGCCATCTTCTCCTACTGTTATTCCACTATGTGTTGCACAAATTTTTACATTAAGATTTGGATAGCATATACTATTTCTTATTTGGTCATAAGCTCTACCTGCTGCAAACATCGCAAATGTACTAACATAAGGAATTTTACCGAAAGTAGACATTCCTGCGGCAGTTGACATCATATCTTGTTCTGCTATTCCCATATCGAAAAATCTATTGGGAAAAGCTTTTTTAAATATTGATGTTTTTGTTGCACCTGCTAAATCTGCATCAAAAACTATTATATTATCATTTTTTTCTCCAAGCTCTGCTAATTTTTCTCCATAACTTTGTCTTGTAGCAATTTTTTTATCTATATTCATATTTAATCACATTCCTTTTAATTATATTTTAGATTTCAATTCATCAATTGCAATTTTATACTGCTCCTCGTTTGGAGCTTTGCCGTGCCAATCTCCGTTATCTTCCATAAAAGATATGCCTTTACCTTTTATTGTATTTGCTACAATTACTGTAGGCTTTCCTTTTACTTTTTTTGCAGTCTCAAAAGCTGTAATTATTTCTGGAATATTGTGTCCATCTATATTTATTACTTCAAATCCAAAGCTTCTAAACTTTTCATCTATTGGATATATATTCATTACTTCATTTACTTTGCCATCAATTTGTAAATTATTATTATCTACAATTACGCATAAATTGTCTAATTTATAATGGCTAGCTGTCATTGCTGCCTCCCAAATTTGGCCTTCTTCAAGCTCTCCATCTCCTATTATGCAATATACTCTTACTCCTCTTTTATCCAATTTAGATGCAAGTGCCATACCATTTGCAGCAGATAATCCTTGTCCTAATGAACCTGTCGACATATCTACTCCTGGAATATTTTTCATATCTGGGTGTCCTTGTAATTTGGAACCTAAATGTCTTAAAGTTGTTAATTCTTCTTTACTAAAAAAACCTCTTTCGGCTAGCACACTATATAATGCTGGTGCACAATGTCCTTTGGAAAGCACCAACCTATCTCTATCTAGCGAATGAGGATTTTTTTCGTCAATATGCATTTGGTTAAAATATAAAACTGTAAGAATGTCTGCAATAGAAAGCGACCCACCTGGATGGCCAGATTTAGCATTATAAACGCTATCTATTATCCCAATTCTTACATTGTTTGAAATTCGTTTTAGTTCTTTAATATCCTTTATTTTCAAAATATCACTCTCCTAACTTTTATATTTATATCATATTTTGATTTTTTTTGCCATAGTTTATTGATATTTTTTATTGATAAAATAAAAGATGTCAAAAATCTTAAGTCCCCATTGACAGTTTAAAAAAATGGACGCCCAAATGGCGCCCCTATAAATAAATTAATTTTGTGTATATGGTAATATTGCAATGTGTCTTGCTCTTTTTACAGCTTGTGTTATATCTCTTTGATGTTTTGCGCAAGCACCTGTTGCTCTTCTTGGTAATATTTTACCTTTTTCATTGATGAATTTTTTTAATTGTTCCGGATTTTTGTAATCCAAAACATAATCCTTATTTGCACACATTACACATACTTTTTTTCTCATTTTTCTAAACTTTGGATTAAATTCTTCATCATTGTTATTGTTTCTTCTTTTATTATTTTTGTTATTTTTATTTCTATCTGCCATTTTTTGTGTCCCCCCTTCTATTTTGATTGCTTTTAGCCCTTAGAATGGTAAATCATCTTCTGCAGATGTTGCAAATTCTGAATTTTCTGAAATTGTACTTCCAAATGTATTTTCCATATTAGCATTAAATTCGCCTTCTCTTTTTGAGTCTGCAAAATATGCTTCTTCTGCAACTACTTCTGTTATGTAATGTTTTACCTTGTTTTCGTCCTCCCAATTTCTTGTTTGGATTCTTCCTATAATTCCAACTTGTTGGCCTTTTTTAAAATATTTACTACAGAATTCTCCTGTTTTGTTCCAAGCTACAATGTTAATAAAATCAGCTTGTCTTTCTTCTCCAGCTTTTGTAAATCTTCTGTTTACAGCTAAAGAAAATGTTGCAACTAAAGTATTATTTGTTTGAGTATATCTAACTTCTGGGTCTTTTGTTAATCTTCCCATTAAAATTACTTTGTTCATTTAAATTATTCCTCCTCTTTAATTACAATAAATTTAATTACTTCATCAGTTATTCTATAGTTTCTTTCTAATTCAGAAATTAATTGTGGATTAGCTTCGAATTTATATACAACATAATAACCTTCTTTTTGCTTTTTTATTTCATAAGCTAACTTCTTATTCCCAAGTTCTTCTACTGAAGTAACTTTTCCATCAGTATTAATTAAATCAGAGAATTTGTTTATTAATGCTTTTAAAGCATCTGCCTCTAAATTTGAATTAATAATGACAACACTTTCGTATTTGTTCATTATCTTTCACCTCCTTTTGGATTTATAACCCATACCTTTATATGAGTAAGGAAAATAGCAAGTGCTATTTCGCACTTGCTATTTTAACATATATTTCTAAATAATGCAATTGTTTTTTTAATTTTGCACCTTTTTCCTTAATTTTTATTTTGAATTTTATTTTTCATATATCAATATAAAAACATTTTTCTATCTTTATATTATTAGCGTAGACCGACTTCTAGTCTAGACCGATTTCTACTTTTTTATATCGTTTCTCTTCAATTTCATCACTTGGTGTAACATTAACATCACCAAGATCATTACCATCTTTACCTGTTTTCATTATAGAGCCATTGATTGTTACTCGTCCTGGACGTATACGAAGATTTATTCCACAAATAGTTACTCCACTATCTCCTAATAACTCTTCCCAAGTTTGCCCTTCTGTAAATGGAATAGTAATACTATAGCCACACTCTGTTATTGTCGCAAATTTTGTTGTGCTATTTTTTTGTATTGTAACTGGAACATTTATTGTTGAAATTTCTCCCATTTCATTTGTTAATGTAAATTTATATTTTCCACTTTCTGTTACCCCATATGTTTTCCTATCTCCAATAATTATGGTTTCTTTATTTGGCAATTCTAGTGATAATTTACTCCAATACAAATTACTATATTGTTCATTAATTGCATCTTCATATGTTTTGCCATCAGAATTATTTGAATCATCTTCTTTGATTATTGCTTTTTTCGCTGCTATTGTTAAATATGCTGTTCGTTTAACTGTTGGGGGAGCAGGAAACATTACCTCTATAAAAGCTTCTTGACTTCCATATTCAGTTGCGATTAATTCCCCTATGTTTTTATAACTTGTCCCTTTCTGTTTGTTCCAAACTTTTACAATAT
>SFKP01000022.1 GCA_004553715.1 Clostridiales bacterium | reverse complement strand
CAAATTTTATGTTAAAGTAAATACAATAAATCGAATTATATAAGAGAACTTGAAACAAAGTATGTTTATTTTTCGCATACCTGTTTCGTAATCGCTCCATAAGTGCGACTTATCAGCTTGCAGTGAATAGTTAATAAAAAAATTGTATTACTTGCATAATACAATAATACTATTCAAACTAAAAAAGTCAATAGAAAAAATAAAAAAATACAAAGGGACACGTTCAGACAGGGGGACGTGTCCCTTTGTATTTTAATGTCCGCCATCTAGTTCTTCTTTTAGTGTTAATGTAATGAGACTGCCTACTTCTATCTCTGAACCGGATGCAGTGTCTTGGCTAATTACTATTCCTGAACCTTCTAACTGCAGATTTAAATTTTTTGATTTTGCAGAGTTGATTGCTTCTGCTGCTGTCATACCCTTAAAACTTGGAACTTTCACATATGTTTTTTCACCGTGAGGTATTACTATATAAATATACATCAGCATTTTTTAATAACAAAACTCCAGGCTTTGGATTTTGACTAGTTACAAGTGCCGATAAATCTTCTACACCGTTTAAATGTACAGTAAATCCTAAATTTTTTAGTAAAGTTTTTGCATCTTGTAATGATTTATTTGTTAAATCGGGTAATGTAGTTGTTGCGTAAAAATCATTGCTATTGCTTGTATTTATATTATCTGGTGCAATTCCCATGTGTGGTAAAACTTCAGAAAGAATTTGAGAAACTACAGGGGCAGAAATTGCACCACCTTCATTAGCTCCAGCTTTTGGATTAAATAATGCAACTAAAATTACAACTTCAGGATTAGTAGAAGGGGCTACTGCAATAAATGATGCAACATAACCAGAATCTTTTGAGCTAGCGGATGGCTCTGAAGTTCCAGATTTTCCACCCACTGTATAACCACTTACTTTAGCATATTTACCAGTACCATCAGTTACAACACTTTCTAACATACTAATTAAAGATTCAGAGGTTTTTTTCGAAATTACTTGTCTTATTTCTTTTTTTTCAATTTCAGTAGTAGAATTAGTATCAGGATCTTGAATGCGTTTTACTATATGTGGTTCTACTAAAATTCCTTCATTAGCAATACAAGAAACTGCAGTAACTAATTGCATAGGTGTAATATTAAAACGCTGACCAAATGAAATTGTTGCAAGCTCGACATTATGAACATCATTTAAATTAAAGAAAATACTATTTTGTTCACCATAAAAGTCAGAATTAGTCTTGTTGAATAAGCCAAATGCCTCATAATATTCATATAAAGTTTTAGCACCTATTTTTTGACCTAGTTGCATAAAGGCAGGGTTACATGAATTTGCTAAAGCGTTTCTTAATGATTGTTCACCATGTGGATTTGCTCTCCAACAACGAATTTTAACCTCTCCATCTATAATTTCATAGCCATTGCAAACAAAGTCTCCAACATGGTCTGTGGTAATAAGTCCTTCTTCAAGAGCAGCTGCAGCAGTTATTATTTTGAATGTAGAACCAGGTTCATAAGTAGATTGAACTGCAATATTATTCCACATTGAATATCTTCTATTGGTTTTTTCTTCAGATGTAAGATTTTCCCAATTATCTAATAATTTAGAATTCGTAGGAGTAAAAGGGTCATTTAAATTATAGTTAGGGTAACTTGCCATAGCAAGAATATCTCCAGATGAAGGTTGCATAATAATTGCCACGCCACTATCTGCATTATTATCATCAACAGCTTGTGCAAGATATTTTTCAGTAATAGATTGAATTTTTATATCAATTGTAAGATATATATTATTTCCGTTTTTTGCTTCTATATATGTTCTTTCTTGATTAGGGATTTCTCCTTTCACAGAATCGACTAAAGTAACAAGCTTCCCATTAGTGCCTGCTAGAGTAGAATTTAGAGAATTTTCTAATCCCCAAAGCCCTGTATTATCAGTACCAGTAAAGCCTATAAGATTTGAGGCAATATTATTGTAAGGATAATTCCTTTGAGTTTTAGATTCAATTTTTATGCCGGCATATATTTTGTTTTCTGACATCCAATTTTTTAAAGCAGTTATTTTATCTGTTTCTACTTTAGAAGCAAGAGTTACATACGTTGTATTTTCATTTATTTTTGCTAAAGTTTCATCATAGTCAAGATCTAATATACTAGAAAAAGAATGTGCAAGAAACTCTTTATTAACTTCTGTCTTATTAATATATTGGATTAGAGAAGGATTTATAGAAACCGAATCAAAAACAGCACTAATTGCTAAAACTGCGCCATTTGTATCAAAGATTGTACCTCTTTCAGCATATATGGTTTTGCTTGAAGTCTGATTTGAACTTGCTTGAGATTTTAACCAACTACCTTTAACAAATTGTAAATATCCAATACGGACAATTAAAGCAAAAAGTATGCAACTACTTATTATTGCTGAAATAATTAATCTTTTTCTATTTCTTTTTTCTATTTTTATTACAGTTTTTTTACCCAAAAATATCACCTAATAATATAAAATTTACTATTATTTTATATTATTAGGTTTTAAAAATCAACAAAATATAATAAAAAATAATTAATAGTCCTACATCCCGCAAGATGGAGAGCATTTAAAGAAAATACTATTTAATAGTTGATTTTCAATAAAATAAGTAATATCATATACATATAATAGAAATAGAGGTGAGAACTGTGGAAAGATTCGAAAAAACAAAAAAAGTTAGCATAGTGGGTTTAGCTGGAAACATCTTTCTATTAATAATAAAATCTATAGTAGGAGCTATAACAAATAGCCAAGCAATGATGGCAGATGCGGTAAATAGTGCAGGAGATATATTTTCATCTACTATGACTTTTATTGGCAACAAAATTGCTGAAAAACCCAAAGACGATGATCATAATCTAGGACATGGAAAAGCAGAATACTTATTTTCTATGTTTATAAGTATATCAATAATAGTTGTGTCAATAAAATTATTAATAAATTCTACCCAATCATTAATATTTGGAAGCACTTATATATTTTCGTGGTGGTTAGTAGTAGTGTGCTTAACTACAATTCTAACGAAAGTATTGATGTATGTTTATGCACATAAAATAGCAAAACAACATAAAAATTTACTTATAGAAGCTAATGCACAAGACCATAAGAATGATTGCATACTAACAACACTAAACCTTATTGCAGCATTTGCAAGCTTAAAGGGAATGAATTGGGTAGATGGGATAGTAGGTATAGGAATCTCTGCATGGATAGCAGTAGCAGGAATAAAGATTTTTATAGAAAGCTATAATGTTTTAATGGATACTTCTATTGATGATAGTTATAAACAAAAAGTAATAGATATTGTAAATACATTCGAAGCAGTGAAGAAAATAGAACATTTTAATTCAACACCTGTAGGGTATAGATATCAGATTTCATTTACAATATATGTAGATGGGAATTTATCTACATTCGAAAGCCATGAAATTGCAAATAAAATAGAAAAAGAAATAGATAAATTAGAGGAAATATATTTAACAGTAATTCATGTAAATCCAATTTAAAAAATTGCAAGTAGTAAAAACTACTTGCAATTTTTTAAATTCTAAATTTTGGAGAATATTTTTTTAGCCACATATTTACTTGTATAAGGTATGCCATAAGTTGTGGCCCTGTCATCAATTGACCAAACCAAGGTCTTGTAAATGACTTCCCATCAGTATTTACTATTTCTAACGCTACATCTTTATCAATAAAATTTAATATAGGTGAATTAGGATTTTCTAATATTTCTAAAAGAATCTTTTTTACACAATTCAAATATGTTGGATTGTGAGTTTTAGGGTATGGACTTTTCTTTCTAAATACTATTTCTTCTGGTAATAAATCTTTAACAATATATCGTAAAAGTCCTTTTTCTCTACCTTCATAGGCCTTAGTTTCCCAAGGAATATTCCACAAATATTCTACTAATTTATAATCACAAAAAGGAACTCTAACTTCTAAATCAGTATAGTTAGCCATTCTTTCAGCTCTGTCTAATAATGTTTGCATAAACCAATTATAAGTAATATAATTAATTTTTTTCCTAATAACAGTATCGATAGAATCATTTTTATCAAAAGATATACTTTCTAAATCTTCATTATATCTAAAATCTACATAATCTTTTATACTTATTTTTTCTGATATAGATTTATTTAATATATTTTGCCTTTCATTTAGCGCAAGAGACCAAGGAAAAGTATCACTATTTAAGCAATCTTCTCTAAAAAACCATGGATATCCTGCAAAAACTTCATCTGAGCATTCGCCGGAAATGGCAACATCACAATGCTTTTTAATTTCTTTGCAAAAAAGAAGTAGGGAAGAATCGATATCTGCCATGCCAGGAAGAGCTCTAGCTATCATAGCTTCTTCTAAACTATTTGCAAGTTCAGGAGTATCAATAAAAATAGTTTGATGGTTTGTTTTAAATTTTTCTTGCATTAAATTAATATAATATTTATCAGAATTTGGCTGAAAGTCACTTTTAACAAAATTTTTATCATTATCTACATAGTCTACTGAAATTGTTTTTACAATATCTAAGCTACATCCTTCACAAAACTTGCTTGCATACGCAGTTATAATGCTAGAGTCTAAACCACCAGAAAGCATAGTGCAAAAGTTGTTATCCCTAGGTAGCTCATTATAAATTGAACTTTCTAACAAATAAGAAATAGTATTACAAGTGGTTTCAAAATCATCTATATGTTTTTTACTTTCAAGGCCCCAAAACCTACGAACATGTAGGCCACTATCATTAAAAATAGCATAATGAGCAGGCTTTAATTCATAGATATTTTTAAACAAACAAGTCCCAGGAGTATGAGCAGGGCCCAATCCAAACAACTCTAAAACTCCAGTGCTATCAATAGAAATATCAATTTCTTTAAAAGAAAGAAGTTGATCCAATGAAGAAGAAAAATATAAAGTGCCATCAATATCAGTATAATAGAAAGGCTTTACTCCTAAATGGTCTCTAGCAATAAACAATTCTTTTTTTCTATCATTCCAAATGGCAAAAGAAAAGCAACCATTAAAATCATTCAAATAAAAAAGATTGTTATAAATATAGCTTTTAAGTACAAACTCTTCATTGGAATTAGTAGAACATTCAAAATTAGAGTGAGAGATAAGAGACTTTAAGTTATAAATATTGCCTAAAAAAACAATAGAATAAAGATAACCATCAACTTTTAAAGTAAATACATTTTCTTGATAGTTGTTATAAAAGATGTTAAAAGCATTACAAAAAAGAGTTTTAGCATCTTCATCTTCAAAATAAAAATTAGGTTTTTTTAAAGTGCCCTGTATATTAGAAATACCCGTAAAAATTTTCATAAATTACCTCCTAGAAAATATATATTAGGTAAAAATAAAAAAATTACTATAAAAAATGAATAAATGGTTGACAAATTGAAAAAATTTATTTAAAATAGAATATGCACGTGTCATGGTGGATGTAGCTCAGTTGGTTAGAGCGCTGGTTTGTGGCACCAGAGGCCGTGGGTTCGAGTCCCATCTTCCACCCCACGTAAAAAAATAAAATATTGGGGTGTAGCCAAGCGGTAAGGCACTAGACTTTGACTCTAGCATTTCGGCGGTTCGAATCCTCCCACCCCAGCCAAAATGTGCGGCAGTTTCTGTCGCAATTAATAATTAAGAGTAAAAAATAAATGATGAATAGTTATTAGTAGTTGCTTTAAAGCACATTTTAATTATTCATTATTTATTTTTTTACACTATTTATTAAAGAAAGTGTCGGAAAACCGCTAGACAAAAACCCCGTCCCCGTGTCTTAACGTGTCCTTTTGTCTTTAAGTTTAATTTTGTTCTTGTAAAAATCACAAAAGTCTAGTAAAATGGTCATGTAAGGAGAATGTTATGCCAAAGTTTTTTGTAGATGAAATTCAAATAAATGATAATAAAATATATATAACAGGGCAAGATGTGAATCATATAAAAAATGTATTAAGATTAAAGCCAAAAGATATGATAGAAGTGTGCAATATTAAAGAAGAAAAAACATATAATTCTGAAATTGTAGCTTTTGAAGATGAACAAGTAATTTGTAAAATTATAGATAAGCAAGAAATTAGCAAAGAATCAAATTTAAATATTAATATATTTCAAGGACTGCCAAAAGCAGAAAAAAGCTAGGAGTAAAAGAAATTACTCCTGTTGTAATGAAAAGGTCTGTTGTTAAATTAGATGAAAAAGATAAAGTAAAAAAAATAGAAAGATGGCGAAAAATTGCTCAGATGGCTTCAGAACAGAGTGGTAGAGATGCCATAACTAAAATTAATAATGTAATAAATATAAATAATGTTTGTAATTTAATAGAAAAATATGATATAGTATTAATTGCATATGAAAATGAACAAATTAATAATTTAAGAGAAGAAATAAAAAAACTTAAAGACTTAAAAAAAGATAACTTGAATTTAGGAGTTATAATAGGTCCAGAAGGCGGAATCGATGAAATAGAATATGAAGAATTAGTAAGCCATGGTGCAAGAAGCATATCATTAGGAAAAAGAATTTTAAGAACAGAAACCGCACCAATAATGATTTCTAGCATACTGATGTATGAGTTAGGAGATATTTAATTGAAGAAAGATGAATTTGTTGAATTAGATAAAATAGCAAAACAAGAAAAATTGCCAGAAGAGGAAAAGCAAAAAATAACTAGAATAGCACTTGATAATTTAATAAATGCAATAAGTATAATGACATATTTAATAGTCTTAATGCTATTGCCACTTATAAAAAAGCAAATGTTTTCAATTACCATTTATAAAACAGCAAGTATGATAATTTTGTTTTTATCTATATTTATTTTTGAAAAAGCATATAAATGTGATAGCGGAAAGCTTACAATTAGCGGAATAGAAGTTTTGATACTTGCTATAATTACATTATTTGCACAATATGGATTCCTAAAAATGCAGTATACATTTTTACAACTGGCAGGAGTATACTATGGAGCATATTACATTATAAAAACGATAGTATTATCTGCTAAAATAAAAAGAAATTATAGAAAAACTGTAAGTGATATATCAGAAATTGTAAAAAAAGAAAGTAAAGATAAGAAAGCTGAAGAAACAAAGACAAAGAGAGCAAATAAAAAAGAAAATTCAAAAGAACCAAAAAAAGAAATAAAACCTTTAAAGAAAAAACAATCATCAAAATCAAACAAAGAAAAAACAGAAACAACAGAAAAGAAAAGAACTACAGCAAAAACTGCTAATACTAAAAAGACAAAAACTGAAAGCAACAAAAAATCAAATACGACAAAAGCTGTAAAGAAAGAAACAAAAGAGAATAAGCCTCAAGAAAAAGTAGAAGAAGTAAAACGAAAAAGAGGAAGACCTAGAAAGGAGCAAGCAAATGATTAAAAGCATGACAGGCTTTGGCAGAAGCAAATATGAAAATGAGGAAAGAGAATATACTGTAGAAATAAAATCAGTAAATAACAGATATAGCGATATATCTATAAAAATGCCAAGAAATTTAAGTTCATTAGAAGAAAAAATAAAGAAACAAATTACAACTGCAATATCAAGAGGGAAAATCGATGTATTTATAACCTTTATAAATAATAGCGAGAAGGGAAAAGACATAAAAATAAATACAGAGCTTGCAAAAATGTACATAAAAGAACTAAAACAATTAGCAAAAGAAGGAGAAATTATAGATAATATTAATGTAACAGAAGTTATAAGATTACCTGAAGTACTAAATATTAGCTTAGAAAATGATGATGAAGAATTGATTTTATCTGAATTAACTGTTTGTACAAAAAATGCCATAGATTCTTTTATAGCAATGAGAGAAACAGAAGGATTAAAGATTAAAGAAGATTTACAAAATAGAATAAACATAATTTCTAAAAAAATAGACAAAATAAATAGTATTTCTACTGGACTTGTAGAAGAATATGTAGTAAAATTAGAAAAAAGAATAAATGATATATTAAAAACTAGTGTAGTAGATGAAACAAGACTTGCACAAGAAATTGTAATTTATTCAGATAAATGTTCAATAGAAGAAGAAATCACAAGATTAAGAAGTCACATATTACAATTTACAAATTTATTAGAAACATCAGGTCCTATTGGTAAAAAGCTAGACTTCCTAGTTCAAGAAATGAATCGAGAAACAAATACAATAGGGTCTAAAGCAAATAGTTTGGAAATAACTAATTTAGTAGTAGATTTAAAAACCGAAATAGAAAATATTAGAGAACAAATTCAAAATATTGAATAAAGGAGATGAGCATTTATGCAATTAGTAAATATAGGATTTGGGAATATTGTTGTAGCCAATAAAATTGTATCTATTGTTAGCCCAGAAGCTGCGCCAATAAAAAGAATGGTACAAGAAGCAAAGGACAATAAATCAGCAATAGATGCAACTTGCGGTAGAAGGACTAGAGCTGTAATAATTACAGACTCAGGACATATAATTTTATCTTCACTACAACCAGAAACATTAGCAACAAGATTAGATAAAGATATTACAAAAGATGTAATAGAAAATTAATAAAAAAGGGGATGTAAAAAATGATTATAAAACCAACAGTTACAGATTTATTAAAAATAGTAGATAACAGATATGAATTAGTAATAATGACAGCAAAAAGAGCAAGACAAATAGCAGCTGGAGCTATACCACTTACAAAAGTTAATGAAACATCTGCAGTTACACTTGCTGCAAATGAAATAGCAGAAGGGAAGGTTGTAGAATGTTAGTCCTTTTATCTGGAGTATCAGGAGCAGGAAAAGATACCATAAAAAATGAACTTTTAAAGAGAATGGATAATATAACTTCAATGCCATCATATACAGATAGAAAGCCAAGACCAGGTGAAGAAGGAACGAATGTCTATAATTTTATTACAACTCAAGAGTTTGAAGAAAAAATAAAGAATAATGAATTTTATGAATATTCAGTTCATCATGAACATTACTACGGAACTTCTAAGGAAATCTTAAATCAAAAAATTAAAGAAGGCCAAACTATTGTTAAAGACATAGAGGTGAATGGAACCAAAAACTTAATAGACCTATTAAAAGATGATATAAAAATAGTGACTATCTTTTTAAGGGTTCCTAAAGAGGAGCTAAGAAATAGATTAATACATAGAATAGACAAAGCTAATTTAAAAGAAATTGAATTACGATTAAATAGATTTGACTATGAGGAATCTAAAATTGGTATGTATGATTATGTAATAAAAAATGACAACCTAGAAAAAACAGTAAATATTATAATGACAATAATAGAAAATGAAAGAAAAATTAACTAAAAAATCCAGATTTTTTAAATCTGGATTTTTTTATAGTATAGGAAAAATCGACTATTATCTTGACCTAATATAAGATTTTTCCGTATACAACAAGGTTAGGCAACCTTAGTCTGCCCGAGCGAATGCGAGAGGCATGTATTTCGCACTTTCTTCGAAGACAGTCTAAGCGAAATGCCTTTCTTACTAATTACTCTTTATTATTTGCAGAAATCGGTAATTCCAAAAGCTCAGGTTTTTTTAAATATTTTTTAAAGCTTTTTATAGAATTTGCATAATAGTATCCATCACAAATTCTTTCATCTGCAACCCACGCAAGTGAAATACAGCGTGCTTCTTTAAAGGAATCATCATCAAATATATAACTTTTCTTTTTCTTACCCATAGATAAAAACATACCTACTGTACCAAAATCATAAATATGATGGAAAATAGCATCAATACCAAGTGAACCCATATTAGTTAAAAAAGCACTTGCATGAAAAGGACTTGCATTAATTATAGATTTTGGTAATAAACCGTGTTTATCTAAAAACATAAAAAGGTTTACAGCAAGTTTGATTAGAAAATTAGGAACAAAACCAAGAAATTTTGCTAATTTATCAGTGCTATTTTCTACATCATCACTTTTGTTTTCTGCGATTGCAGAATCTAATTTTTCCTTAACTTCAAATATGTTTTCAGTACCTGTAAAAGGTAGCTTGATTGTTGTTTCTGTGCCATCTTCAGACATTGATTTTTTTATAGCAAGAGAAACATAAATTTTGTTCCTTTGATAGGTTATCCCATTCATAACAAATCTATTTAAACGAGGTTTTTCTGCAAGAAGCCTAACAATTGCAGCATATATAATGTTCATATATGAAATATTTATACCTTCTTTACTTTTTGCATCAATATAATTATCTAGTGGTTCAAGAGAAATATCTTCTTGATAATAAACATGAGCATCACTTCTTTTTTTCATAATGTGAGGAATCAGCCTAAAAAATGCCGGCAAATCCTTCACTTTTTCCCCGTCTGTTCTATATCCAAACATAAAATTATCACCTTCAATGCAATATTATATATTAAGATTATGTCAAAATGCAAGGAAAAATGTAAAAAAAACTAAAAAAGCCCCATGATGGGGCTTTCAGTTATTTTTTACAGCAACAGTTGTCTTCAGGTTTTCCACCTTCATCATGATGTGGTGGACGAGGTTTACAGTCTAAATCTACACCTTTTAAGCATTTCCCATGTTTGTGACATTCAGTGCAAATTTTAACATGTCTTACGCGATTTACCCAAATTTGTACTTCATAATTTTTATCAGGGCAAAGTGGGCCAAAAACGAATTCGCCATCTTTATCCGTAAAAGTATGAGATACAGGTTTTCTTTCCTCATGTCCATGTTCGAAGCAAACTTCAATAAGTTTTACAACAGCATCTTCAACAGGGTCTTTATAACAATCCTTTATTACACCATAGATAACATTTCTATTATCTTCTGGAATAGTAATATCTAAATCGAATTGTTTACCTTTCTCTAAGAAACCATCTACCTTTACTATTGGGCACATTTCCTTATCAAATTCCATATTAATCAATCCTTTACAATATTTGTAGGTTGCCTACATTATATTATATGAAAATAATGTAAAAAAGTTCTTAAATTACTACAAATTGCCACAAAAAAAAACAGCATTTTTCTTGACTAGAAAATGTGGATGTTATATACTATAAATATCTAAGAAGATATATCATTTATAGGAGGAAAAATGAAAGCACATAAAAGGCTAATTACTATGATATTAGCGGTATTTGCGGTTTATATTCTAATGTCAATATTTTTGAATAATAAGGTACAAGCAGTAGATTATAGAACAACAGATTTAAGTATTTTAGAAGGAAATAAATATAAAGGAATGTTAGCACTTATTAAAGAATTACAAACAGCACATCCTAATTGGAACTTTACAATAGAAAATAGGGGGTTAGAATGGAATGATGTGCTTTATGCAGAAACATTTGCAAATCATGCGAGAAGTTTAACCCAAAATACTTCACCAGAATGGTTATGCCCAGTATGTGGTACTACACCATATGACAGCAGTAGTGGTTGGTATGGTGCATCACAACAAGCAGTATCATATTATTTAGACCCAAGAAACTGGTTAAATAGTAAAAACATATTTTCTTTTGAAGCATTATCATATAGTTCAGAAAGTCATAATATAGAAGGTGTAAATGCAATACTTAAAGGTACTTTTATGGATAGGGCATCTATAGACTACATAAATACAGAAGGAAATACATTAACAATACAAAAATCTTATGCACAAATAATTATGGAAGCAGCTATTGAAAGCAATGTTAGTCCATATCATTTAGCATCAAGACTGGTACAAGAACAAGGATCTGGAAAAAGTGCATTAATTAGTGGTACATATTCAAACGGTGATAATAATTTTACAGGATATTATAACTACTTTAATATAGGGGCATCAGGAAATGGAGATACAACAATTATTACAAACGGATTAACATATGCAAGAAGTAATAGATGGACATCTCCAGAAGCATCAATAAAAGGTGGAGCAAGCTTTATTGCATCTGGTTATATTAGTAAAGAACAAGATACCTTATATTTTGAAAAATTCGATTTAACACCACCTAACATTGGTTCACATCAATATATGCAAAACATATCAGCACATATTTCAGAGGGGCTAAATGTATATAAAGCATATAACAATATAGGAGTTTTAGAGCAAAACTTTAATTTTATAATTCCAGTATATGAAAATATGCCAGAAACAATCTCTGCAAGACCAACTACAGAATATAATTTAGTAACAGAAAATGTGGTTCTTACAAATGTTAATAGTTATGCAAATATGAGAAGTGGAAAAGCAACTTGGTATAGTATACTTGCTGAAGTCCCATTAGGAACAGTACTTCTTAGAATTGAAACAGCAAAAAGCATACAAAACGGTTATTATTGGGATAAAGTAATATATTTTAAAGATAATCAAGCTATTATGGGATATGTAGCAAGAAACTACTTACTTGCAGTACCAGATGTTATAACAACTGACGAAGCTTATTATACTTCAGAAACAGCAGTTTTAAGAAATGGACCAGGAGTAGATGCAGAAGTAAAAAGAATATTGGATGCCGAAGTACTACTTACTGTTATAGACAAGATGACATATGCTGTAGACAATATGTTCTGGTATAGAGTAAAACTTGATGATGGAACAGAAGGCTATATTTCTTCAGGTTTCTTAAGAGCAATAGAACAACAAGCACCTACAGGAGAGGTATATAAAATAGAAGGAAATAATGTAATCGTTGTGCCAGGAACAAAACTAGAACAAATTGAAGGAGCAACAACTACTTCAGAAGTGCTAGGTACAGGAGCAAAAATAGTTATAGATGAAACAGAATATACAGTAGTAATGCTAGGAGATGTAAATGGTGACGGAGTAGTTAAATCAAAAGACTATATGCTAATAAAAAATTATATAATGAGAATAACAGAGTTTACTGAAATAGAAAAAATGGCAGCCGATGTAAATAGAGATGGTGAAATAAAGTCAAAGGATTATATGATAATTAAAAACCATATAATGAGTATTTCATCAATAAATTTATAATTGATTACAAAAGATATTAATTAAGGAGAATGTGAAATGGCTAAATTAAACAAAAAGAATTTAATAATATTAATGATATTAATTATTTTTATATTTATTGTTCCAACAAAAGTTAATGCAGCAGGAAGTTTTTCAATAAATAAATCATCAGAAAGTTTAACAACAGGAGCAACAACAACAATAGTAATAAGTGCATCTAGTTGTGCAGGAAGATTTAACATTAGTTCTTCTAATACAGCTGTTGCAACAGTTAGTCCAAGCAGTGTATTTTTAGATAATTCAAGAGAAACAATTACAATAACAACTAAATCAGCAGGTACAGCAGTGATAAGTGTAGTAGCAGATGATGTTACTGATACTGATGTAAATGATGTAGTAGGAACAAAAACATGTACAATAACTGTTTCAAATCCAACACCAACCCAGCCAACTCAACCAACCCAGCCAACCAAATCTAGTAATGCAAATTTAAGAACATTAGGAATAACACCAAATGACTTTACAGGATTTAAAGCAGCTATAACAGAATATAATGTTACAGTTCCCAATAGTGTGTCAAGTGTAAAAGTATATGCGTATGCACAAGACTCAAAAGCAAAAGTTAGCGGAACAGGAAATAAATCTTTAAGTGTGGGAAGAAACACTTGTAAAGTTGTAGTTACTGCAGAAGACGGAACTACAAAAACATATACTATGTATATAACAAGACAAGAGGCTTCAGCAGTAGTAACTCCAGAAGTACCTGAAACACCAAAATCATCAGATGCAACATTAAGCGCACTTTCAATAGAAGAAGGAACAATTACACCAATATTTGATCCACAAATTACAGAATATACATTAAATGTTTCAGAAGAAATATCAGAAGTTCATATCACAGCTACACCAACAAGCACAGCAACAGTAGAAATTACTGGAGAAACTGAATTACAAATCGGAGAAAATATTGCAACAATTACTGTTACTGCAGAAGATGGAACAGTAAATACATATACTATAAAAATAGTAAAACAAAATATAAAAATTGGGTTACAGGCATTAATTATAGGATATGTAGATGAAAATGGTAAATTTGTAGAATTACCACTATCACAAGAATTTAATACTGATATTTTAGAATATACATTAGAAGATTTAGAAAGCGATATTCAATCTTTAAGGGTTGATGCGCTTGCTAATAGTGCAAATGTAGAAATAGAAATTATAGGGAACGAAAAATTAGTATCAGGTGAAAATATAATAAAAATAATATTAAAGAGAAGTATAGAAGGAGCAGAGCCAGAAGAGGTTTTATACCTTGTAAAAGTAAATAAAAAAGAAGCGGTTAAAGAAGCAAAAATAATGGGTATATATAAAAATGTAAAAAACTGGTTTCAAGGCTTACCTAGTGCTATAGGAAGTGTTGTTCAAAACAATACAAGAGAAATAATGATAGGTTTACTATTAGTATGTATAGTAGCAATGATAGGACTTTCAATATATATAGTAATTGATTATAAAAAATATAAAATGCTTATGGAGAAAATAAGAATATTAACAAAGGAGAATGCAAAACAACAAATGCCACAAAACGAAACTCCAATAAATGAGGATAAGAAATTAGAAATAAAATAATTGCATTTAGCCACTTGAAAAAGGGGCTAAAATGCTGTATATAATAATGATAAAAATGAAAGGACGATAAAAACAAATGAAAAAATGGGCAAAAATATTATTGATAATACTATTAATTATTATAATAATGATAATCGCAGTTTGTTGGTATGGAAAAAATAAACTAAACAAAATAAACTATATGGATATATCTAAAGAGGATATAGAAATAAATGAAAAGGTAGAAGAAAAATTAACAGGATATAGAAATATAGCGATTTTTGGCATAGACACAAGGGACAATACTTATGAAGATAGTAGATCAGACTGTATAGTTATTGCAAGTATTAATCACGATAAAAAGGAAATAAAGTTAGTATCAGTATATAGAGATACATATTTAAAAATAACAGGAAGAAGCTTAGATAAGGTAAATCATGCTTATTGGTATGGTGGACCAGCACTTTCACTAAGTACATTAAACACAAATTTAGATTTAAATATAACAGAATTTGTAACAGTAAATTTTGAAGCAACAAAAGATATTATAGATGCAATAGGTGGAGTAGAAATTACAGTCACAGATGCAGAAGCAAAACGAATACCAGGGCTAGAAAAAGGCGGAACATATTTACTAAGTGGTGAACAAGCATTAGCATATGGAAGAATCAGAAAAATAGACAATGATTATGTTCGTACAGAAAGAATGAGAACAGTCATATCAACAGCATTTGAAAAGGTAAAAACAAAAAACATCACAGAATTAAACAAATTAGTTGATATGTTATTACCAGAAGTATATACAAATATAGAAGAAAAAGAAATAATATCATTAATACCAAAAATGTACTCATATAAAATAACAGAAAGTATAGGATGGCCTTATGAAACAAAAGGAATAACTTTAAATGGAGTATGGTATGGACCTCCAGTAAATTTAGAAAAAAATGTATCAGAACTTCATGAAACATTATTTGGAGAAGAAAATTATGAACCAACCAGTACAGTAAAAGAAATAAGCAATAGCATAATAGAAAAAACGGGATATAAATAAATATAGAGGGGATATTAATGAAAAGTTTAAGAAAGCATAGGTCTTTAATATTATTTATAACAGATATATTAATAATATGTATAGCATATATGTTTAGTGCATTTTTACTAACAAGCAATAAACTGCTATTTTCGCAAGAATATAATTTATTAATATCAAACTCAATTGTTACAACAGTTATAATATATCAAATAATATTTCGAATATTTGGTATATATAAAAATATTACAAGATATGAAAATGGAAAAGATTACATACAATACATAGTTTTATCAGGACTTGCAGGTTTCATAGTATTTTTAATAAGTTATATATTTAACATAAAAATGGTAGGATATAAACAAATAATATTAGCGAATATTTTAATAGCTGTAGCAATAGTAGCATATAGAGTAATCATTAGATTCATTTTAACTACAGTTTCAGGCAAGGAAAAAACAGATACTCAAAAAAATTTGTTAATAATTGGTGCAGGAGAGGCTGCAAGAGATATTATAAAAGCACTAAAAACTTCAGCAATAAGGGGTTCATATAAACTAGTAGGATTAATAGATGATAATCCCAATAAAATAGGATATATAATATCTGGAGAAAAAATATTAGGTGATAGATATCAAATAGTAGAAATATGCAAACAATATAATGTAGATACTATATTTTTCTCAATAGCAAATATATCAGCAAGAGAAAAAAGCGAAATATTAGGTATTTGCCAAGAAACAGGAGCAAAAATAAGAGTATTGCCAGGAACAGTAGATATTATACGCAATAAAAATATTATGCAAAACTTAAGAGATGTAGAAATAGATGATATATTAGGAAGAGAGCCTATAACATTAAATAATGATAACATAGGTGATCTAATAAAAAATAAAACTATTTTAGTAACCGGTGGTGGAGGATCAATAGGTTCGGAGCTTTGCAGACAGATAGTAAAATATGAGCCTAAACGATTAGTAATATTAGACATTTACGAAAACAATTTATACAATATAGAAATGGAATTACGACAAAACAAATATGATGAAAAAATGGAGATAATACCAGTTGTAGGAAGCGTTAGAGATATAAAAAGGTTAGAAAAAATATTCAAAGACTATAAGCCATATTTAGTATTTCACGCAGCTGCACATAAACATGTGCCATTAATGCAAATAAGTCCATTAGAAGCAATAAAAAATAATGTGTTCGGAACATTAAATGTTGCAAATTGTGCAGACAAATATGGAACAAAAAGAATGATACTGATTTCAACAGACAAGGCAGTAAACCCAACAAACATAATGGGAGCAAGTAAGCGTTTATGCGAAATGGTAATACAAGCAAAAAACAAAGTAAGTAATACAGAATATGCAGCAGTAAGATTTGGAAATGTACTAGGAAGTAATGGCTCAGTAGTACCATTATTTAAAAAACAGATAGCAACAGGAGGACCGGTTACAGTAACACATAAAGAAATAACAAGATTCTTTATGACAATACCAGAAGCCGTAGGATTAGTATTGCAAGCAATGAGTTATGCAAAAGGTGGAGAAATATTTGTGCTAGATATGGGCGAACCAGTAAAAATATATGACCTAGCAGTGAGCTTAATAAAATTATCCGGTTTAGAACCAAATGTAGATATACCAATAAAAATAACAGGGTTAAGACCAGGAGAAAAACTATATGAAGAACTATTAATGGAAGAAGAGGGCTTACAAAAAACAGAACACAACAAAATCTTTATAGGAGAATTATCAGACTTAAATTATGAAGATGTGCATGAAAAGTTAGAAATCTTAAGAGAACTAATAGAAAATGAAGATATACCACTAAATGTATTAGATGAAACAATGTTAAGAATTGTTCCAACATACCATCACCCAGAAGAAGTAAATATAGAAATAAAAAATTCAAGAAAAGAAATAGAGAAAATAGGACAAGCTTTAACAGGTATAAAAAAATTAAAAGAAACACAAGGAGTTTGCTAAAAAAGGAGAAAACAAATGAAAGATAAAAAAATACTTTTAGCCTCACCGCATATGTCTGATGAAGGTTATGAAAAAGAATATGTAAAGGAAGCTTTTGATACAAATTGGATAGCACCATTACGGAGAAAATGTAAATAAATTTGAAGAAGAATTAGCAGAATATGTAAAAATAGGAAATGCAGCAGCCTTATCTTCAGGTACTGCTGCAATTCATATGGCTTTTAAGGCTTTAGGTATAACAAATAATGATATAGTATTTTGTTCATCATTAACATTTTCTGCAACAGCAAATCCAATAATATACCAAAACGCAACACCAGTTTTTATAGATAGTGAAAAAGAAACTTGGAATATGGATCCAAGAGCATTAGAAAAGGCTTTTAAAAAATATCCTAATCCAAAAGCAGTTATAGTAGTTCATTTATATGGAACTCCTGCTAAAATAGAGGAAATAAGAGATATATGCAATAAGCACAATGTACCACTTGTGGAAGATGCGGCAGAAAGTTTAGGTGCAACATTTAATAAGAAACAAACAGGTACATTTGGAAAGTTTGGAATATACTCATTTAATGGAAATAAGATAATAACAACAAGTGGTGGAGGAATGCTTGTATCTGATAATAATGAAAGAATACAAAAAGTAAGATTTTGGGCAACACAAAGTAGAGAACCAGCAAGACATTACGAACATAAGGAAATAGGATATAATTATAGAATGAGTAATATATGTGCAGGAATAGGTAGAGGACAATTAAAAGTTTTAGACAAAAGAATAGAAAAGAAAACTAATATTTATGAAAGATACAAAAAATCTTTTGAGGGAATATCAGAAATAGAAATGCAGCCATATATGGCAAATTCAAAACCAAATCATTGGTTATCTGCAATAATATTAGATAAAACTTCAAAAATAAAGCCAATAGATATAATAGAAGCATTGGAAAATGAAAACATAGAATCAAGGCCAATATGGAAACCAATGCATATGCAACCATTTTTTAAAGACTATGACTTTATAACACTAGAAAAAGAAAAAAGTATTGCACAAGACATATTTGAAAGAGGAGTATGTCTTCCATCAGATACAAAAATTACAGATGAGGAACAGAAAAAAGTAATTAAAATAATAAAAAAATTATTTATATAATTTATAAATTTTGGGAGGAAAAGTGAAAAGTAGCGAGATAATAGAAAAGGTTAAGAACACAATAATGCAAGAAATAACAACAATAGAAGCTATTATTCTTTTTGGGAGCTATGCAAGGGGAAAACAAAGAGATATAAGCGATATAGATATTGCTATAAAAACCAAAGAAGAATTATGTTCTAAAAAAATGTTAGAGATAAAGAACAAAATAGAAGATGTTATAGGCATAGATGTGCATTTAATAAACTTAAATACCATAAATGAGGATTTTAAATATGAAATACTTCTATCTGGTAAAACATTATATTGCCAAAACAAGTATGATTTTGAAATGTACAAATTAAAAATGTACAGTAATTATCTATTATTTAGTGAAGATAGAAAACCTATAATAGATAAAATAAAAAATGGAGGTACATTATATGGAAAATGAACTTGTTATATTTAACAAATACACAATAATTGAAAACTGTATAAAAAGAATAAATAGTGTATATGATGGAAAATTAGAAACACTGAAAGACTTTAACAAACAAGATGTAATTGTATTAAACTTACAAAGAGCTTGCCAAGCAGTAATTGATATTGCTATGCATATAATTTCAGTAAGAAATTTAGGAGCACCACAAAGCGGAAAAGGAGCTTTTACAATTTTACAAGATAACAATATAATAGATAAAAAAATGACAAAAAATATGCAAGGAATGATAGGCTTTAGGAATATAGCAGTACACGAATACCAAGAATTAGATTTGGAAATATTAAAAAATATTTTAGACAATCATTTAGGAGAATTGCGTGAATTTGCAAGAGAAATATTAAAGAAAAACAAAGGGGAATAG
>SFKP01000021.1 GCA_004553715.1 Clostridiales bacterium | reverse complement strand
ACTCAAGTACCCTGACCCAAAAAACTAACCCTAAAAAATTAGATTTTTAGGGCTTATGTTTAAAATTTTTTGGGACATTTTCAAAAATCATTGACATACATTAATATCTTTAAAATTTATTTATACACAAAAAACTACTCCTCTTTTAGGAATAGTTTCTTAAACTTTACAATCCAACCATTTATATACCACAGATCGGTCAGTGGTTATTTGTTCACCTACACATTTATTTGTCGCAAGTAGGTTTGCAAGTAACATCCATTCACCTGTGCATTTATATTCCGCAAAGCAGGGTTGCGGTTAACATTTGATTAGTTGTTTTCTGCTAAAAATTTTTCAAAATCTTCTATTGTCAATTCTTCTTGATTTTCATACTTTTCCTTTGTATAGTCTCCTTTTCCATCACTATACATCTGTATGAATTTTATCATACCTTCAACACCTAATTTATCTTTTAAAGCTTTAAGACCTTCTCTTCTTATTCTTTCTAATTCTCTTACTGTTACTGCCATTTAAATCACCTCCATAATAAATTCTATTGGATTTATAACTTTAATCTTCAAATTCGCTCTTTTTGAAGCATTTATTAATAATCTATCAGTTGTAATAAAATAATCTACATCTTTGCTTTCTGCAAATGCTAAATGCAATGAGTCCATATCTTTTATATTGTATTGCCTTAATTCTATTGCTCTTTGCTTTATTTCTTCGGAATAATCAATTTCTATTAATTCCATTGCATCATATAAATCTTCCACTTGTCTTCTTTTATTATCTGATTTAATTTTTGATATCTCAAAATCTATTACCATACTTTTATAAATTTCTAATTCTTTATTTATATTCTTTCTAAATATATTCTCTATAGCATTTGCTTCTAGGTTTATCTTTTCTTGTTTTAAATTATCAAATGGTCTATTATAACAACAATTATCTAAATATAATTTTAGCATAAATCAACCTCTCTTTCTATTATACTACATTTTGCTCAATTTATCTATATTTTTAAGAAGCTTTGTTTACTTTTCATAAATCTTATCATATTTGTCATTTTTATTCAATTGATTTCACTAATTTTTTACATTTCTTCTATTGCCATTTATTAATATCTTTAAAACTTATATTCTTTTTCTAATTTCTCTGTTAGATATAGCTTTGCTATAAGTATTAAGTCTTTTTTTGCTTCATCAGAAATGCTAAAAGAAAAAATCTTTTTTGCATCTGATAATATTATATATCTTATTGCATCTACTGCTGTAGCTGATATTTTGATTGCCCCTTTATCTTGTTTTGCACATTCTTGGCATTTAAAAGTATTGTCTTTTATGCTAAAATGGCTTATTTTTTCTTTCTGCCCACAAATTTTGCAATCATTAATATTAGGTCTAAATCCAATGATTGATAAAAGTCTTAGTGAGAATATCGCATAAATTAATTCTAAATCTTTTTCCGTATTTGCTATTACATACAGTGTATTTAAATATAGTTGCATTACCCTATATGTATTTTGATTTTCTGTCGTGACATCTTTTATTATTTTTGTTATCAAGGCTCCATAATTTAATTTGTCTAAATCTATTCTAATGTTATAAAAAGCTTCTATCATCTCACAAGAATTTATGCTATAGATATCTCCTGCTTTATATAAAACATATTCCCCAAAGCACAAAAATTGAGTACCTGCCATTAGCAAGCTTTTTGGTCTTCTTGCTCCTTTGGCAATACACTCAATTTTTCCGTTATTAGGTGTTAAAATTGTAAGCATTTTATCAAAATCTGATGTGTTATGCTCTGAAATTACTATCCCCTTTGTTTTTATTATTTTCATAATTTTCTACCTTAATATTTTCTTCCATATCTGTTATTTGCTTATATTCTAAATAAGTGTTGATATCTCCTGTATTTTTAAAAATTTTCCAAGCTAATTCTTTTATCATTGGCTTCATCTCCTTTAGTTTAATAACATACTAATATGTTTTGCATTTTTGCCGATTTTATTACGTTTTTTATTACTTTTAAAGAAGATTTATTTTGTGTTTTGAAATCTTTTTATAATACTACTTTTGTTTTGCCATTCCTCTTTTACTTTTACCCATACTTTTAAATTAATTTTAATATCTAATTGTTTTTCTAAATCTTGTCTTGCATATGTTGAGATTCTTTTAAGCATCTCCCCATTTTTACCTATAATTATTCCTTTATGTGAAGATTTTAAAGTATAAATTGTTGCTTCTATATCATATATATCTTGACCTTTTGTAGTTTTGCGAAGTTCCATCTTGTCTACTTCTACATATATTCCGTGTGGTACTTCTTCGTTTAATAGAAGCAGTGCTTTTTCTCTTATTGTTTCTTCTAGTATTTGCCTTTCTGTTTGGTCTGTATATTCTTCTATATCATAATATGCAGGTCCTTCATGAAGGTTCTTTTCAATTTCTTGAAGGAGTAATTCCAAATTTTCATTTTTCATTGCAGATATTGGAACAACTGCTTCAAAATCGTATTCATTATTATATAATGCTATTTGCTTTAAAATCTCTTCCTTTTTTATTAAATCAATCTTGTTTATTACTAAAATTACTTTTTTCTTTATTTTTTTAAGTTTTTCTAAAATTTGTTTATCTGCTTCATTTATTCCTTTTGAAGTAGGTTGAACTACAAATAGCACAATATCTACCTCTGGAATTGATGTCCAAGCAGTTTCTAACATTACTTCTCCGCAATTTAGTTTTTGGTTTATGAATTCCTGGTGTATCTATAAAGATTATTTGACTTTTTGGTCTATTTACAATTGCTCTAATTGCTGTTCTTGTAGTTTGACTTTTATATGTTGCAATTGCTACCTTTTCACCTACTAATGCATTTATTAATGTAGATTTTCCAACATTGGTTTTCCCTATAATTGTAACAAATCCTGATTTAAAATTTTCCATATATTAATTCCTTTACTCTATTGTTATAACAGCATTTTTAGGACAAATTTGAATAAATGTATTTCCATCATTTACTTTTAATTCTGTTCCATCCATATATTTGTAAACTGTTTGATCTTTATGTGATTTTTTCTCCCAAGTAATTGGAATATAGAATCCTCCTGAAACATAATATCCATTGCCACTTCCTATGTTGTTAATATCTTGTCTTCCTTTGTTATCTCCATCATTTAATGTGTAATTTTGTACTGTATATATAATAATATTTTTAGCTGTATATTGCTCACCTGTCACTAAATCCACATTAGCAGTATTACTCATACTTCTTTTATATAGTTTAGTCTCTTCATCATATTCATAGCTTGTTGTATGATAATTTGAATATTTTAAATCTACAGAATTTGCCACAAGTGCTCCTTCTAAGTTCTCCATATCTATTTCATCTATGCTATAATTTAACAATAAATCTTTATTGGTATCTCGCGTATATCCTTTTTTATCAGCATATTCTTTTACATTTGTCATACTTGTAAAACCTGTGTGCTCATAAGCTCTATTTAATGTTTTGTCTCTGAAAAATACACTTCCCTCTAAAGCTATTCCATCTAAATCATCTATTCTGCTTGATGATATTCTTGAATAAGCTTGTGGGCTCCCTCCCCAATGAACAAATATTGCATCATTTTCTTCTACATAATCTATAAAGTAATGTCTTGCACTTCTTATAGATCCAATTTTTGCAGTATCTTGGTCTTTATATAGCGCCATCATTCTTGTTATTCCACCTTCTGCAATTATTTCATAAACAAGATATGCATCTTGAACACCACATTGTGGCCATGCTGCATGATTGTTATTAATCATAACTGCATATGGTCTAGATTTTGAAGTTTCATCTACTATTTTTAATTTTTTAACTTCTTTCTTAATTTCTTCTTTTACCCCTTCTTCTCCATTTACAGGAACATCACTATTGTTATTCAAATATTTTTTTGCAAAAACCACTCCTACTGCTATTACAACTATTATTGCTATAAATATTAATATTTTTACTTTCTTATTCATTTTATACCTCATCCTTTCTTAATGCTTCGAAGTCCGTTTACCTCTTTCTTAATCTAATATCTTTAAAATTCCCAAAATTTTTTCTTCTTCTTGCCTCATTTTCTTTTTATCTTCTTCTTCTATATGATCATAACCTATAATATGGCAAAATCCATGTACTACCATATATGCAAATTCTCTTTCAAAACTATGCTCATATTCTATAGCTTGTTTTTTAACCTGCTCTATTGAAATTACTATATCTCCTAAAACTTCTATGTGGTTAAGTTTCATATTTTCAAGTTCTTCTTTTTCGAACATTGGGAAAGATAATACATCTGTTTCTTTATCTATATTTCTATACTCTTTATTGAATTTTCTTATATCTTCTGGAGTTGTAAGTATTACATTTACATATAAATTTTTGTCTAAAAACTTTTCTTGTTTAAAACACTCTTTAATAATTTTTGCTATCTGTTTAGAATAGTTTCTATTCTCTTCGATATTTAGAAAATGTACATCTACCTTTTTCATTAAACAGTTTCCTTTCTTGCAACAAATTTTTGTAATTTTGTTGTAGATGTATCTTTTATAGTCCTCATTGCTCCTTTTTCTACTAGCCTTTCTTTATATAATTTTCTAATATCTTTATGTCCTTCGACATCTATATGTTTTAAATCATATTTTAATATTAAATTTTCTTTTTCATCTTCTGACTTCTCATTCAAATACTTGTCCCAGAATTTTTTATATTCATCTCGCTCTTTGGCTTTGTCCCAATATACCTTTGTAGATAATAACTTTACGTTATATTCTTCAAACAAATTAAAGAAAGCTTTATATGCTGACTCTCTTTTCATTTTTGTATTGCTCTTAAGTATTATTTCTCTCATTTGGTTAATTAACTCTTTATAGCATTCTTCAGCTGCTGCCAAAGGGAAACTATGTGTAAAGATTGTTCTTGTAATATTAATTAAATTTGACTTTTTAAATATAATATCTTTTGCATCTAGTTTTCCAATAATTGAACTTTCATATTGCTCATAATCCTTTTTTAGTTCATCATTCGTTGATGTTTCTAGCTTTAATGGCACTATACTTATTACATAATCTTCTAATGCTTTAAATATTTTTTCTGTTACATTTTTTTCTTGTTTTTCTGTGTTATCCATTAAATTTATAGAATAATTTTTAAGCAATCCTTTGTAAATTGTATCCATTTTTTCTATATAAAATTTCTTATATTTTTCTTGTGTTTCTTTTTTCTTTACAGATATCGCATTCATATAATCAACTTTTAAAAGGTATTCTTGTTTTTTATATTTATATTCTAAATAATTTTTATCTTTTAAGCTTACTACGAGATAGTATTTAGATAAATGCTCTCTTTCTAAATCTGATGCAGTATTGTTTTTTATTTTTTTATAGACTGTATCCATAATGTATTTGTCTATTGCCTCTAAATACAAGGCATAGCTTTCTTCATAACGTTGCTCTAATGCTTCTTTTTTGCTACTTTCTTCTATATTTTGCTCTGTCTTATATTCATTGTAAACTTTCAATAAAGCATTTCTTTTAAATGTAATCATAACATTGTTAAATCCTACCTTTGTAGGTATAAGCATCTTTGTTAATGTACTACTTAATTTTGAAAAAAACGTTTTATTAGTATCAATTACTTTAAGACTTCTCTGTTCCAATAAATACACCCCTTTTATAATATAATTTTTTCCTCTATTCCAATCTTTTCTATTACTTCATATATTATTTCTACCTCTACATATTCTTCTTGCTTATCTACATTTATTTGTTTATTTATGATATTATCTTTATTTTCTATTTCTGCTTCAATTTCAATCTCTAACTTTTCTGTCGCAATTTCTATAAGTTCTTCTTCCGTAAATGTTTTGCTTATTTTCTTGTATTCAATATTTGTTTTTTTTACGATTTCAATTGGTAGATAAAAATTTGGAAATAATAATATTTTTTTGCTTTTACATATTGTATCATAATTTTGAAATTTTGAAAGGGTTTTTGTAAAATTTATTTTAAAATTATTAAATTTTATTGAATATTTATTTTCAATTTGACCTGTCTCCTTACGGATATCTTGATTATAGTAGAATTTTTCTTTTTTAGAATACCATACTTTTGCCTCAACATCCGCTATTGCATGTACATACCTAGTTTCTCCTGAAAATTTTCCTTCTAACAAACCTAATACTAATACATCACCTTCTTTAACCATATCACCTATCTCCACTGCTTTTGTTCCATCTTGTACATTGATTTTGGTAATTAAGCCCGTTTTGTTTGACACAATATTGCAATAGTCGGATTTATTAATAACAATTGGTGCTTTTTCTTTTTCCTTGATTTTTATTATAATATTTGTTCCTTTTATATCAATTCCCATCCAGGAGATATCATCTCTTGTTAATCTCATTTTATTTATTATAGAATTTGAATCTATTAGGCTTTTTCTTGTACCTATTTTTAAGCCATAATCATTTAATTCTTGCATAAACTCTTCTTTAGGAATTGTCTGTAAACCTTCTATTTCAATATTCCATACAAATCTAGACATTGCTACTAGGCTAATTAATATAATGCTACACAATATAAAAAAGTTTTTTCTTTTTCTATATCTATGAAGTAAAAATGGAATTCCATATTTCCCTTCAATGCTTACTTTTGACTTTGTTTTCTTGGCTACATTTTTAAGTCTTTTAAAATCTTTTATGCCAATATTCGCATACATTATACTAGATTTTTCTCTTTGAATATCCCATATAAAAATTCTTTTACTAATACAAATATTAATAAATCGCTCTATAAATACACTTTCTACCTTTATTTTTACATATCCTAAAATATGATTTAAGATTATTTTTACTATCAGCAGTATCACCCCGTTATTCTTTCTAAATCGATACTATTAATTTTCCCTTTAATTAATATATCATCTTCTGTAATTTGCTCTAATTCCAGAGAAAATCCATTTATATTAATAGAGCCTATTTCTGTTTGAACTTTTATAAAAAATTCCTCATATTCTAAAATTCCTCTATAATTTTCTATCAAGATTTCATCAAATGATACTACAGTTATTTTAGAATCTACCTTATTTATTTCTCTTGGCATATCTAATATTTGATTTAATTTCTTTTTTTTTGGCAATTTGTTCACTCCTTAAGACTATTTTAAAAACTCATCTAGAGTTTTAAATTCATAACCACATTTTTTAATTTCCTTTATAATGCTATCTAATATATTGCAATTATCTTTTGAATTAGCATGTAAAAGCATTACTTCGCCATTATGCGTATTAGAAAGTATTTTATTTCTTGCATATTCTTCTCTTCCTTGTTTGCTTTCCTCCCAATCATCATAAGCAAAACTCCACATTACAGTTGTATAGCCTAATTTTTTAGTTATAGCTAATGTTCTTTGGCTAAATTCGCCTTTGGGTGGTCTTAAATACTTCATTTCATAATCAAATTCTTCAAAAACTGCTTGATGTAATTTCATTATTTCACTTCTTATTTCTTCATCAGATATATCTGGCATGCTAGGATGGTTTACTGTATGATTTCCTACAATATGACCTTCATCTATCATCCTTTTTACTAATTCTTTTTGCGTATTTAAATAATGTCCTGTTATAAAAAAGGCTGCTTTTACATCATTTTCTTTTAGAATATCTAATATTTTGCTAGTATATCCTGCCTCATACCCTTCATCAAAGCTTAAATATATATATGGTTTTTCACTATTTCCCATTGCAATATCATCATTTTCATCTATCATTTTTTTATTTACTGACCCTAAATCTGGTTGCTCATGATTATCATTTCTTTTTATTCCCCAACCGATTTTTTTATTACTTAGAGTATCCCCGCTACTTGTTTGTATTGTTTTTTTACTATACTTAATAACTGCGAATACTGTCAATATCACAATTAAAGCTATAAAAATCAACTTGATATACCTTTTGTTCATATCCCCTACCCCCATATTTTAATCTTATTCTTTAGTATTTTATTTATTACTATTAGGCACAACAAAAAGCGTAAATATTAAATTAATATTTACGCTTTTCTAACATTTTAATTCCTTGAATTTTATTATTTGTACGTACATCACATATTTTTTCAAAAGCACTTGGATTTTTCGTTTGTTTTTTTAAATATTTTTGATGTTTTTCTTTTTAAATACAGTAATTGCTGTTATAAGCATAATCGCAAAATATACTATGCATATTGCTGTTGAAAATGTGGATGTTATTCCTTCCATTTTTGCTAATTTTCCATATTCGAATTGTGTAAAATCCCAATTCAATGTCACAAAGTACTTTAGCCATTTTACATTATAGTAAATTGCTAAACTATTTATTGTATTTGATACTAGGTACCCAACCATACTTACTATTATTGCTAAAGCTGAATTTGTAAATATTGTGCTAAGTGAAAATGCTAATGTTCCTAGTAATATATATTCTGGTAAGATTTCTACTGCCGTCATAGCTACTTTTTTGAATATATTAATTTCTATCAATGTTTCTGTTTTGTAATTATATTCTACAACAGGAATTTTCAGTGAACTAAATCCGAAGAATATTCCTCCTATTATTAACTGAAGAATTGCAATTATTAGCATTGTAATTATGATAGTAAGTAATACAACGACAAATTTTGCCATTAATATTTTAATTCTGCTATATGGCCTTACTAGTAATAACTTAATTGTTCCCTTATTAAATTCTTCACTTACTATTGCTCCAGAAATTAGTACAACAGTTAGTATTATAAACAATCCATATCCAGACTCTAAAAAGACTGTAAGTAGCATTCCTCTTGCATTATTCTCGTCAAATATATTTTTGTCATTTTCTATTACATATTTACTTTTTGCAAAATCTGCTTTTGCATTTTGATATTCCTGTTCCTGTTCATAGGTTTTTTCTTCCTTTTTCTCAAGAGTTTTAATAATCCTTTTAGCTTCGAAATATCTATCAAGCGCACTATTTTTATAGTTATAACCATATTCGATATTATATTTTAATCTCATATTAATCTTTTCTATTTCTTGCTCAAGATGTTCATCAGTAAATTGCCCCTGATTTTTTGTTTCTTCAAGTTCTTTTAATTCTTTATTTGCAAACGCTTTCCAATCATCTAATTTCATTAATTTTAAAAATTCATTATATTCAGTCTTTGCAGTTTCTTCTTGATAGGTATCTTTTTCAATATATGTATAATAATTTATATTGTATATTAATGTTCTTGCTTTATCATTTATTATTTCATATTGCCATGAATCTCCATCTAAATCTTTTGTTAATTCATAAATTTCTATTTCCGTTTTATTTTCTATAAACTCATAAGCCTCGTCTTCATTGCTTAAATCCAAAGTTTTATTTATTTCTTCTAATCTACTTATATATTGGCTATTATCATATGGTTTATTATTAGAATACACATACTTATATAAAGCATTTGTAAATATTATAAAACCAAGTATAATTATTAGCATTACATAAAAGCTTTTCTTTTTTAAAACTTTAATTATTTCATTTTTTATTAAATTACCCAATTATATTACCTCCTGTCTTTTTTAAGAAGGCATCTTCTAAACTTACAGTTTCTTCCACAACCTTATATATTTTTTTGCCATTTGAAACTAAATCTTCTACCATTTGAGGAACATCTTCTTTATCAATATTTACTTTTATCTCATAATCATTTAACTTTTCAAATGAAAAATTCAATATTGTTTCTAATTTCTCTAAGTTATCTAATTCAATTATGTATGATTTTCTTATTGTTTTTACCTCTTCTAGATTGCTATTGTCTATTATTTGTCCGTTTTGAATTATAGTTATTTTATTACAGAAACTCTCTAGTTCTGCTAAATTATGGCTAGAAATTAATACTCCCATATTTTCTTCTTTAGCCATTTTTTTAAGCAAGTCCCTTAATTCTTTTATTCCTTCTGGGTCTAACCCATTTGTTGGTTCATCTAATATTAAGATATTAGGTTTATGCAAAATTGCTTGTGCAATTCCTAGTCTTTGCCTCATTCCTAAAGAATATTTTGATACCTTATCATTTATTCTTTCTTCTAGTTTTACAAGCTTCACTACCTCTTCTATTCTTTTTTCATCAATATCTTTATACATATTTTTTATGATTTTAAGATTTTCTAATCCTGTTAAATACATATATAAATCTGGATTTTCAACTATTGTACCTACCTTTTCAATTGCTTTTTCAAAGTTTTTTTCTATATCAAATCCATTTATTTTTACATTGCCGTTTGTCAATACTTTGAAGTCCTAAAATTAATTTAATAGTTGTTGTTTTACCAGAACCATTTGGACCAATAAAGCCCACAATATCACCTTGCGCAACTTCTAGCGAAACATCTTTTAAAATTTGTTTTTTTCTAAAACTTTTGCACAAATTTTCGCATTTTAAAATAACTTCTTTTCCCATATTTTCCCCTTTCATCAATATTTTCTAAAAAAGCTCAAAAGATTAAACTTTTAAGCTTTTTAATATTTTTTATTTATAACAAACTTGTAAATAGCCAAGCTACTTGAAATATTCCTATCATACATAATGCAAGTAAACTTACTGTTATGATTCCAAGTATAAATCCTGCTGTTGCCATTTTACTTCTATCTTCCTTTTTACCTTGTATTCCAAAAACAATTGCAAGTATTGCACAAACTAGACTTACAAAAAAATTATCTAATACAACTATTGATATTATACCTAAAACAAGTGATGCAATAGCCATTTTATTTTTATTTTCTTCTGGAACTACTTTTGAATCTTGCTCTTCTTTTGTTTCTTCTATAACTGCTCCTTCAATTTCAACTTTTTCTGGTTCTACTTCTATTGGTTCTTTTTCTTTATCTTCCATTACAATCCCTCCTAAATAATTATATTATACATTTTCTGATTTATTTGTAATTTCTTCTAGCTTTAATAAATCTTCATATCTTTTATCTACTTCTTTTTGGAATTCTTCTATCATCCATTCATTCCCTGGTTTAAACATATGCTTAAATCTTTTCTGTGGTCTTAAAAATTCTTCTATTGGCAATTTATTCTTTGGTTTATAATTTACTACATATCTTCCATCTATTATTTCATATAAAGGCCAATAGCAAGTTTCGACTGCTAATTTGTTAATATTCATTAGGTCTTCTGTTGGATAACCCCATCCTCTTGGGCATGGTGCTAAAACATTTAAGAAACATGGTCCTTCAGTATAAATTGCTTTTTCTGCTTTTTCATATAAATCTTTAAAATTATTTACTGCTGCAGTTTGTGCTACATAAGGTAAATGATGTGAACTCATTATCTCTGTTAAATCTTTTCTTGATTGCATTTTGCCAGGAATAACTGTTCCCGCAGGGCTTGTCGTTGTATCAGCAAATCTTGGTGTTGCTGATGAACGTTGTATTCCTGTGTTCATATATGCACCATTATCGTAGCACACATATACCATATCATGTCCTCTTTCCATTGCTCCCGATAAACTTTGAAGTCCTATATCATAAGTTCCTCCATCTCCACCAAATGCAATAAATTTTGTATCTTTCCCTGATAATTTATTTTGTTTTTTTAGTGATTTATATGCTGCCTCTACACCTGACAATGTTGCTCCTGCACATTCAAATGCTGTGTGTATGAATGAATCTGTCCAAGCTGTATATGGGTATATAAATGTTGATACCTCCATACAACCTGTTGCATTACAAATTACTGCGTGGTCATCATTTTTTAAAGCCCTTAAAATCATTCTTCCAACAACTGGTGCTCCACATCCTGCACACATTCTGTGTCCTGCTGTAAATCTTGCTGGTTTTTCTGCAATTACTTCTTTTAAATTATATGCCATAATACATTCCTCCTTACTTTCTTCTTAAGCCTAAATATCTATATGGATTTTCTACTTTTCCGAATTTTGCAACTTCGCTTAAATCTTTATATACGGTTCCAATTTCTTCTGCTTTAATATCTCTTCCACCTATTCCATATATATAGCTTAAAGTTGGTATTTGAACACCATTTGTATATAATCCTGAAGTAACATCTGTAAATAGTGGTCCACCTACTGCATTTAGTCCATCTGCTTTATCTAAAACAGCAACAGCCTTTACATGAGAAATTGCTTTTGCTATTTCTTCTGCTGGGAATGGTCTAAATACTCTTAATTTTAACACTCCAGCTTTTATTCCTTGTTCTCTTAACTTGTCTGCTTCATATTTTGCTGTACCTGCTGTAGAGTTCATACAGATAATAACAAAATCAGCATCTTCTGTTTTATATTCCTCAAAGAAGCTATATTTTCTTCCTGTCATTTTTTCAAAATCTTTTGCAACATTTAATATTACTTCTTTAGCATTTTTCATTGCTTCTGCTTGTTGAGCTTTATGCTCAAAAAGATATGCTTGCAAGTCTAATGGACCTACTGCAATTGGTTCTTTGTCATTTAATAAATAATGTTTTGGTTTATATGTTCCTACAAATTCTTTTACTTTTTCATCTTCTTCTAGCTCTATATTTTCTATAGAATGTGAAGTTATAAATCCATCTTGGCATACCATTGTTGGTAATAACACTTTTTCGTGTTCTGCAATTCTATGTGCCATTAATAAATTATCATAAGCCTCTTGATTGTTTTCTGAAAATAACATAATCCATCCGCTATCTCTTACTCCCATTGCATCTGAATGGTCATTATGAATATTTAATGGTCCAGATACTGCTCTATTTACTAATGACATAACAATAGGTAGTCGTAAACTTGATGCAATATAAATCATCTCCCACATTAAAGATAATCCATTTGCAGATGTAGCTGTCATTGCCCTTGCTCCAGCTGCTTCTGCACCTATACATGCAGACATTGCACTATGTTCACTTTCTACCGCAACAAATTCTGTATCTACTGCACCATTGCTTACAAATGTTGAAAAATATTGTGGTATTTCTGTAGATGGTGTTATTGGGAAAGCTGCTACAACATCTGGATTAATTTGTTTCATTGCTATTGCTGCAGCTTCATTACCACTTAAACGTTCTCTAATTGACATATTTTTATCTCTCCTTTAATATAAATTTTATTCCATATAGATTGCACCGAATGGGCATACTTTTGCACAAACGCCACATCCTTTGCACATATCATAATCAAAATCTCCTCTTTTTTGATCTTTATTTACAGGTATACTGTTATCTGGGCATACTGGAAAACAAAGTCCGCATTGTTTACATTTTTCTTTTACATATACTGGACGTGTGCTTCTCCAATCTCCTGTTTTAAAATCACGTGCATTCCCTGCCTCATAAATATTTCCTCCAACTGTCATATCTTCCATTGGAGTATTACTATCTATTTTTTTAGACATATTTATCTCCTCTCTTTTTGTTTTATATTTTTTCAATTGATGTAAGTGCCATCTCTAATGCCTTCATATTTCCTTCAATTACTTCAGGTTTTTTTGCAAATTTATGTTTAAAAGAACCTTGTCATCTGTCATAATTTTGCTTACTTTTACTATTGCTGCAAGCATTGGTGTGTTTGGAAAATATTTTCCTAATGTCTCCATAGAAATCTTTCTTGCATCTATTTTATAAATGTCTCCTTTATAATCTTTTAATTTGCTTCTAATATAATCTCCATCTTTTGTACTATTTATTACTATTGCGCCATCATCTTTTAGCCCTGCTGTTACATTTATTGTTTCTAATAAGCTATCATCTACTACAACTACATAATCTGGCTCATAAATATTACTATGGATAGTTATTGGATTCGTGCTTATTCTATTATATGCTGTTATTGGAGCTCCCATTCTTTCTGGTCCATACTCTGGAAATCCTTGTATATATTTACCTGTATTAAAAGCTGCATCTGCAAGTAGTAATGAAGCTGTTTTAGCACCTTGACCTCCACGACCATGCCATCTAATCTCTATTAAATCTTTCACTAAACTTTACCCCCTCTTGTTTATTATTTCCATTTTAGTATATGTCTAAACGGTATAAATGTCAAGAAAAAAAGATGGAGTTTTCCATCTTATAAAAAAGCAGACAAAGAAACACCTTCAGACACGGGGACTTAAGTTTTTGTCTATTTTTTATTCTGCTGATAGCACTTCTGGGGCTTCTGGCTCTGTCGGCGTTGTTGGTTCTTCAGGATTTTCAATTGGCTCTTCAGGATTTTCTGGCTCATTTGGTACTTCAGGTTCCTCGGGTTCTTCTGTTGGATTGTCTGGTTCGGTTGGTACTTCAGGCACTTCAGGTTCTTCTGGATTATTAGGATTATCAGTTGGGCTTTCTGGCGTTATTGGCTCTTCTTGTGGTTCACTGTTATTTATATTTTTCCATGGATTTGCTGGATTTGGGTCTGTTGGATCCCAATTTCTAAAAGGCTCCTCTGCATCTGATATTTTCATAGATGTTGGTTTTCCAAATGGTCCTGGATTTGAATCCGAATAAAACTCTACTATTGTTCCACTTGCACAATTATCATATATCCATTTTGCATCTTCTACTTTTAATCGTACACACCCCATTGATGCTTTAGTTCCTAGTTTGTCATATTCCCAATATTCTAGACTTCCTGGATCATATTTTGTAACATATGGCACTGAATGGAACAAGATATTCCCCACTATTTGTGTTACCCAATGTCCAGCTACATTTCCGAAAAGTCCTAGCCATTCCCACCTATACGCTATCTTATAGGTTCCTGACTGTGGTGTATCATCGCCTGTTGAACAAATCATTGCTTTTACTGGTTTTGTATAATTCCCATTTTCATCTTTTGTATATATATTTACTACTTGTGCTCCATTATTTACTTTTATATAATATTTTTTTGTATAATTGGTTGATTGTTTTGCATTATTATTGTTGATTTTATCATCTTTTTTGTCATCTTGTTTTTCTTCTATTTCTACCAGCTCTTCTAATTCTTCTAGCTCCTCTATGTTGGTTATTTCTTGAAAAACTTCTTCTAAATTCTGAAGCTACTTGTTTTGTTTCTTTTTTAATATGTATTATCATCAATACTTCTACAATTGCTATAATAAGAGATATTATAACAAATATTTTTAATTTTTTATTTATCATTTTTTCCTCTTTTATTTCTTCTATTTCTTTTTTTATTTTATTATACTATATCCCTTATATTTTAGCAATACGATATTTTGCCAAAGAGCTTGATTAACATTAAATTGTTAATCAAGCTCTTCTTCTATATTTTTCTATTCGTTATCTTCAACTGGTGCTTCTACTGGACAAACACCTGCACATGTGCCACATTCTATACATACATTTTTGTCGATTACATATTTTGTGTCTCCTTGTGATATGCAAGAAACTGGGCATTCTGCTGCACATGCTCCACAGCTTATACATTTATCTGTAATTTTATATGCCATTTTTTTCACCACCATTCTTTTTTATTTATCTTGATTTTCTAATGCTTCTAACTCTTTTTCTTCTTGTTCTTCTGCTTTCGTTTTCTTAGAAATATTTTTTATTATCTTGATATCTGGTAAATCATATCTTTTGTAGAAACTTTCATCTCCGTCTTTAAATTTTACTTTTACTCGTTCTTTTAAAATTTCTACTCCGCAAACTTCGCCTTCTCCATCTTCTGTTTTTACTATTGAACCTATTCCTGGCAGTCTTGATAATTTTTCTTCATATACATTTTGCTCATATCTTAAACAACACATAAGCCTTCCACAATTTCCTGATATTTTTGCAGGATTTAATGAATAGTTTTGTTCTTTTGCCATCTTTATTGAAATAGTATCAAAATCATTTAGAAACGAACAGCAACATAATTCTCTTCCACATACTCCGTTTCCGCCCATTCTTCTGACTTCATCTCTTGCATTTATTTGTCTTAATTCAATTCTTGTTTTAAATATTGCAGCTAAATCTTTAACTAAATCTCTAAAATCTATTCTATCATCTGCTTTGAAGAAAAATAGTAATTTACTTCTATCGAATTTATATTCAACATCAACTAGAGTCATATCTAATTTATGTTCTTTAATCTTTTCTTCACATAATTTAAAAGCCTCTTTTTCTTGCTTTATATTCTCCTCATGTTTTTCTTTATCTTTTTCAGTAGCTATTCTTATTATTGGTTTTAATGGTGCAACAATATCTTTTTCTTGAAGTTCTCTATTTGTAATAACAACTTCTCCATATTCTTTGCCCATCGCTGTTTCAACAATTACATGCATTCCTTTTTCTACCGTTTTCCCTTTAGGGTCGAAAAAGTATATTTTCCCTGGTTTTTTAAATCTTACTCCTATTATACTAATCATTTATTTCCCCCCACACTGTAAATAAAAAATTATCCATTGTCATATTATAATTTGCATTACTTGCTAGTCTTTCTTTTGTGTTTATAATTTCTCTTAAGCAGTTTATATATCTTATATCTTTCTTAGATAAGTTATAGAATAATATATTTATATAATCTAAAATGTCTTCTATAAACTCCTTTTTTTCAAATACTTCTTCTTTCGAATTTAATAAATCAATAATATCTATTTTATCTAGATTAGAAAAGATTTCATTGATTTTAATATATAAATCGTTATTGTTATATAGCCTTAATGCCATTTCTACGCTTCCACCAGCATATTTTATAATGTCATTATTTGTATTTTCTATACCATATTCTTTTTTTAGTATAAGCTCTATGTCTTTTTGTTCTAATTCATTAAAATATATTTTTACTACTCTTGATTTAATAGTATTTAACATCTTATGTTCATTACTTGTTATTAATATTATCACTGCATGCTCTGGTGGCTCTTCTAATGTTTTTAATAAACTATTTTGTGCCTGAGTTGTCATAGTTTCTGCATCATTTATAATATATACCTTTTTTAAGGATTGAATTGGCTTTTCCAATATTTTTTTGTTTAACTCTCTTATTTGCTCATTTTTTATTGAACCTTCTTCTGGCTCTACAACAAAAAAGTCTGGATGATTATTGTTATCAAATTTTATGCAAGATATGCAGGTATTGCATGGTTTTGGATTACTACTACATAAAATACCTTTTGCAAATTCTTTTGCAAAAAGCAGTTTTCCAATACTATGCTTTCCTATAAACATATAACTATGCGAAATATTTTCAGTTTCTAATATGTTAGTTAATAATTTTTTATTTTCTTTATTTCCTAATATATTTTCAAATCCCATTATTTTTCCTATTCTACTTTTCCAAATTTAGTTAATGGCCAAAATCTAATCCATACCTTACTTTCTATTTTGTCTATTGGGATACAACCTAATGACCTACAATCTTTGCTATATTCTCTGTTATCTCCCATGGCAAACACATATCCTTCTGGCACTGTAATATCTGTATAATCGTTGCTATATGTTTTAACACCTTCTGCAAGATACGGTTCTTCTAATTCTTCACCATTTAAAAATACTTTGCCATCTTGTATCAATATATGGTCTCCTGGCATTCCTATAATTCTTTTAATATAACTTGTTTTACCTATTTCTAAAACTTTGTAAACGAATTTACTAAACCAGCCTTTTGGCTCATATTCATATATAGCAACAGGATTATCATAATCTAAATTTTTTATCGAGCTTGGTGCTTCAAAAGTAATTATATCTCCTCTTTGATATTCTCCCTTAGTTGTTCTAGTAATCCTACTTAATATAAGTCTTTCTCCTGGTTGCAAAGTACTTACCATAGATGTTTGTTGAACTATTGTTGGAGTTCCTAAATAATATCTTACCAATAAGGCAAGCCCCACTGCTATAATTATGCAGTACGCCCACTCTAATATATTTTTTAGTTTTGGATCCATTTTTATAATCATTCCTTCCTATGTTACAAGCTAAATTGGAAAAATTCTAATTATTTTTCAACTGTATATCCTCTTTCAAAATTCTTTATTATTATACATTATTATTTTTTCATTTACAATTATTTTATATAATTTTTATATAGTTATGTGCAGTTGCTCTAATTAATCTATTCATAATTGCAAGTCCTAAACCTTCTTCTTTTACTCCTTCTATTATGATAAGTGATTTATTTAATTTATCGCTTTTTCTAAGTATTGTAAATATGTTGCTGCTAATCTCTTCTAAAGTATCTCCCATTGATATTACATCAAATCCTGAATATCTGTTTTCATTCGATGTTTTACACAAAATAACTGCATTTTCGTTTTTAGCTAATTCTTTTACTTTGTCTACCATTTTTTCGTTGTTTTTGCTGTATATTAACACACTTTTGGTATTTGGGGCATAATGTTTATATTTTATCCCAGGTGACATTACCTTTTCTTTACCATCATACTCCCCTAATATTTGCTTTTCGATTGCTACATCAAAACCCAAATCTTCAAAATTTTCTTTTGTAATTTTACCTGGTCTCAATATATGAATAATCCCATCTACTACTCTTATAACGGTAGATTCTAAGCCAATATTTACTTTTCCGCCATTTATCATATAATCAACTTTCCCATCAAATTCTTCTTTTATATCTTCTAAAACTGTGCCACTTGGTTTGCCAGAAATATTTGCACTTGGTGCAGCAATTGGGAGGTTAGAATATCTAATTAATTTTCTGGCGATTAAATTTTCCGGCATTCTTATCGCTACTGTATTTAGTCCACCTGTAATTACATTTGGTACAATTTCTTTTTTTTCAAAAATAATAGTAAGTGGGCCTGGCCAAAATTTTTCTATAAGTTTTGATTCAATATCTCCCACACTTTTTACTAATTTATCTAATATTTTAATATCTGCAATATGGAGTATTAAAGGATTATCGCTTGCCCTTCCTTTTGCTGCATATATCTTTTTAACCGCATTTTCGTCTAATCCATTTGCACCTAATCCATAAACAGTCTCTGTTGGAAACAAAACTAATTTTCCTTCTTTTATTGCTTCTGCCGCTTCTTTTATTTTTTCATCATCTATTTTTTCTCTTAAATCAAAATATTTAGTTTCCATTTTTATAATCATTCCCTTCTACGCTACAAAATAAGTTGAAAAGAATTAACTTTTGGTCTTTATCCAATTTGCAATTTTCGCAAACTCCTCCAAACTTAAATTTTCTGCCCTTATAGTTTTTTCAATGCCTAATTCAGAAAGCATTTTTTCAATATATTCTTTTTCTCCTAATATTTTGCTATTTGTAAGTGAATTTAATAAAGTCTTTCTTCTTTGCATAAATGCATATTTTATAACTTTAAAAAACATCTCTTCATCTATTACATCAATTTTAGATTTTTGCAAAACCTCTAATTGTATTACTGTGGAGTTTACATCTGGAGCTGGAATAAATGCTGTGTTTGGCACTTGTAAAACAACTTTTGGATTTGTATAATAATTTATTGCATAAGTAATTGCTCCTGTATTTGCTTTCCCCGGTTCTGCTACTAATCTATCTGCTACTTCTTTTTGTATCATTACAGTAATTGTTTCAATGTCTAATTTTTCTTCTAATAATTTCATAATAATTGGAGTAGTTATATAATATGGTAAATTTGCAACAATTTTTGCTGTTTTCAAACCCTTAGATTTTTCTTCTGATATTAAAGATTCCAAATCTACTTTTAAAACATCTTCATTTATACACTCAAAATTATCATATAAACTAAATCTATCTTCTAATACTAATACCATCTTTTTATCTAATTCTATTGCTATAACTTTTCCTGCCTTTTCTAATAGCTTAGAAGTTAAAGTTCCTAGCCCTGGGCCAATTTCTATTATCAAATCATCTTTCGTAACCTTGGCAGTATCTACTATTGTTGATACTGCTTCATCATCTATTAAAAAATTTTGTCCTAGGCTTTTATTTGCAGAAATGTTGTATTTTTTCATTATAAATTTTGTTTCGTTATATAAGCTCATTTTTCCTCCATTTTATGTATAGTTGTTCCTTTTAAAATTTCTGTTACCTCTCTAGGTCTTAAATATCTCCAAGTCCCCATCTCTAAGTCTTTTACTGATATATTCCCAATTTTTGTTCTGTGAAGCGCTAGTACTTTTTTATCAATTGCTTCACACATTCTTCTAACTTCCTTATTTTTTCCTTCATGTATTACAATTTCTAACCTTGACCTGTTTTTCTCATAATCAGTTTTAATAATTCTTACTTTTGCTTTGCTTGTTACAAAATCTCCAATGTCTACACCATTTCTTAATGTTTCAATTTCCTCATCTGTTGGAATACCCATAAGTGTGACAGTATAAGTTTTTGTTATTTCATGTTTTGGATGAGTCACTTTATACACAAAATCTCCATCATCTGTAAGAATTAATGCTCCTGATGTATACATATCTAATCTTCCAACAGGAACTAATCTTTTATTTGTTTTTACCAAATCTAAAACTGTTTTTCTATCAAATTGATCTTTAGCTGTTGTCACATAATCTATTGGTTTGTTTAGTAAAATATAAGTATACTCTTTGTTTTCTTTTTGATTTATTGTTCTTCCTAAAAATTCTACTTTATCTTTTTTAGGATTAATTTTAGTGCCGAGTTCTGTTATAGTTATTCCATTTACTTTTACTTTCCCTTGTTTTATAAACTCTTCACATTTTCTTCTTGATGCAATGCCTTCTTCTGCTAAAAACTTTTGTAGTCTTATATTTTCTTCCATTTCTTTCTCCAATCTTTATAAAATTGCTACTTATATATAATATCACAAAACAGATAAAAAGACGAGATATATTTACGAAAATTATTTGACACTTTATAAAAACCTAGACAAGGGGACACCTTCAGACACGGGGACTTAAGTTTTTGTCTAGCGTTTTTAGTTCATTATTTGCAAAAAGTCTGTCCCTTTTGGCAAATATGTGCCAAAATTCCCCGTCCCTTTTGGCATAACGAAAACCCGAGATATATCTCGGGTTTTCGTTTTAATAATTCATCTTTATGCAGTTTTTATTTCTAATCTTAATTTGTCAGCTATCATCGCTATAAATTCTGAGTTTGTTGGTTTGCCTTTTGCTGCTGAAATAGTATAGCCAAAAATTCTTTCAACTGTTTGTTGTTCTCCTCTTGACCAAGCTACTTCTATCGCATGACGTATTGCACGCTCAACTCTCGATGGAGTTGTTCCATAACGCTTTGCTATGTCTGGATATAATTGTTTTGTTATTTGGTTTATTATATCTATATCATTTATTACCATCATTATTGCTTCTCTTAAGTATTGGTATCCTTTAATATGTGCTGGGACTCCTAATTCATGAATTAGGTTTGTTACCAATGCTTCTAAATTTTCTTCATCTTTTTTATTTTCCCCAGATATTTCTATGTATGGTATTTTGATTTCCTTGTTACTACTATAGCAAGTACTTGCAGTTATTGGCTGATAATTTTTAATTTCTCTTATTCTTTTTATTAAAAGTTCGATATCGAAAGGTTTTACTACATAGTATTCTGCTCCTAAGCTAATTGCTTTTTGTGTAATTTTAGATTGTCCCACTGCTGATAACATTATACACATTGGTCTTTTCTTCATGTCTGATTCATTGATTTTTTCTAATACTCCTAACCCATCTAAATGTGGCATTATTACATCTAATAGTAAAACATCTGGATTAGTATTAAAAACCATCTCGCATGCTTCTTTCCCATTGTGTGCAACTCCAATTACCTCCATATCATTTTCTTTTTCTAAGAAATTGACTAACGTTGTTGTAAAGTCTGAATTATCATCCGCTATTAAAACTGTGATTTTGTCATTCAAAATTATACCTCCCTAAAAATATATTTGTAAAAATTTTACAATTTGCATTATATTATGTTTTTCTTCCTAATGCAAGCCTTTTTTGGAAAATTTTTCTATTTTTGCTTGTAACCCTTTAAGTTCTAAATAATTTTTTCTTCTAAAATATTGTATTTTAGGATTTTAAAGTTTTTTTTGACATCCTCTGTTTCTATATATTTCAACATATTTTTAGGTATTTCAGCATTTAATTTTACTTTCTCTAAAAATTCTACTTTTATTGACTTTACACCTATGTCATACAGGTATTTTTTAGCCGACTCTAAATCACAATATTCGATTTCAAGTTCGATTTCGCATCCCTTTTCTTTTTTTATAATTTCGACTTTATTTAATGCTTCAAGAGTAGTTTTTGTATATGCTCTAACAAGTCCCCCTGTTCCTAATAAAATCCCACCGAAATATCTTGTTACCACTACTAATACATTAGTAATACCTTTTTCTAACAAGATTTTTAATATAGGAGAACCTGCGGTTCCTGCTGGTTCTCCATCATCATTATATTTAACAGCAATTCCACCATCTATTGTTTCTATTGCATATGCAAAACAGTTGTGTCTTGCATCATGGTATTTTTTTCTTGTTGCTTTAAGATATTTTTCTGCTTCTTCAATGCTTTCTACATAAAATATATGTGCAATAAATTTTGACTTTTTTTCTATTATCTCTGCTTCCGAATTATTGCTTATTGTATAAAATTCTTCCATCTTTAATCTTATTCCTTCCTAAAGTACTAATTTAATCCTGCAGCTCTTCCTGTTGAAAATGCTATCTGCAAATTGAATCCTCCTGTTAATGCATCTACATCTATTATTTCTCCTGCAAAATATAAACCTTTTATTATTTTTGATTCCATTGTCTTAGGGTTAATTTCTTTTGTGTCTACTCCACCAGATGTCACTATTGCCTCTTCCATTGAGCCAAAATTTGATAAAGTAAATTCTAAGTGTTTAAGCAAATATACTATTTTTTTTCTTTCTTCTTTTGTTATTGTATTTACCTTTTTTTCTTCATCTATTTTGGTTAATTTAATAAATGGATTTATCATTTTTTGTGGCAATAATTTATTTAAAGAATTCTTAAATTCCTTATTCTTCATTTCGTCAAAATCTCTTATTACTCTTAATTCCAATTTTTCAGGTGTTAATGCTGGTTTTAAATCTATTGTAGCTTTTATTTTTCCTTCTAATAGCAATTTGTCTATATTTTTGTATCTTAAAAGAATTGATGAACTTGAAAGCACTATTGGCCCAGATATTCCTAAATGCGTAAACAGCATTTCTCCAAAATCATCATAAATTGTCTTATTCCCATCTTTTATGGTTAGCTTAACATTTTTAAGAGATAACCCTTGTAGATTTTTGCATAACTCCAATGACTCCCCATTACATCTTAATGGAACAAGAGCTGGTTTTAAATTTATTATATTATGTCCTAATTCCTGTGCAATCTTATATCCATCACCAGTAGAACCAGTCACAGGATAGCTTTTCCCACCTGTAGTTAAAATTACCTTTTCTGCTTCAATTATTTCTCCGTTTTCCAATTGTACACCTTTTACCATGCCTTGTTCTACCATAATCTTGCTTACTTTACAATTGTATTTTACTGTGACATTTTGCTCTTTTAATTTTTTCTTAAATACTTCTAATACATCTTCTGCTTTATCAGAAATAGGGAACACTCTTCCGTCCTCTTTCTACTTTAGTTTCTACTCCATTTTCTTCTATAAAATTTACTATATCAGTATTATTAAAACTATTAAAAGAGCTGTATAAAAACTTAGAATTTCCTGGTATGTTTTTAAAAAAATCCTCCATATCAGCATTGTTTGTTATATTACATCTTCCTTTTCCTGTAATTAATAGCTTTTTACCAAGTGAGTTCATTTTTTCTAAAAGAATAACCTTATTACCATTTTCAGCTGCTGTAATTGCAGCCATCATACCAGCGGGTCCTCCACCCACAACAACTACTTTCATACATTTTCTCCTATATTATTCATTATAACTTTAATTTAAATTGTTTATTGCTGTTATTATTCCTATTTTCCCATATTCATATGTTAATCCGTCCTTGCATAAAAGCAATAAAAGGCTCTCTTATTGGTGCATCACAAGAAAGTTCTATGGATGAACCTTGTGTGAAAGCTCCTGCTGCCATTATTACTTTATCAGTATACCCAGGCATGTCCCATGGTTCTGGAATAGAATTAGAGTCTACTGGTGAACCTTTTTGAATTCCTTGACAAAATTTAATTAATTTATCTTTATCTCCAAATTGTATTGTTTGAACTATATCTGTTCTTTTTTCATTAAATTTAGGATCTACTTTATATCCTAAATTTTCTAATAACTTGCTTGCAAAAACAGCTGTTTTGACACTACTTGCCACTACTTGTGGTGCAAAAAATAATCCTTGTAAAATTTGTTTATTTATTCCTAAGCTTGCACCAACTTCTTTTCCTTGCCCAGGTACAGTTAGTCTTTCTGCACATAATGAAATTAAATCTTTTTTACCTGCTATATATGCACCATTTGGAACAATTCCACCACCTAAATTTTTTATAAGCGAACCTATAATTAAATCTGCTCCAATAGAACTTGGTTCTACTACGTCCACAAATTCTCCATAACAATTATCTACCATAATAATTACATTTTTATTTACTTCTCTTATTTTATCTATTACATTTTTCATGCTCTCTATTGATAAACTTTTTCTCGTAGAATAACCTCTTGATCTTTGCATGCATACTAATTTTACATCTTGTTTTTCTAATCTTTTTTTGATGCTATTTACATCAAATTCATTGGCTATTAAATCTATTTGTTCATATTTTACACCATACGCTTTTAAAGAACTACTATTAGGAGTAATTCCAATTACTTCATCTAATGTGTCATAAGGTTTGCCATTTATGCTAAGCATAGTATCTCCTGGTCTTAGCATAGCAAATAAAGCAACAGTAAGTGCATGAGTTCCTGAAATAAGTTGTGTTCTTACTAATGCATCTTCTGTACCTAGCACCTCTGCAAAAATACTTTCTATAGTATCACGCCCAACATCTCCATAACCATATCCTGTTGTGCCTCCAAAATGCATTTCTGATAGATTATATTTTTGAAAAGCTTTTAATACTTTAATACTATTTTGTTCTGCTATTTTGTTTATTCTCTCAAATTCTTCTTTAACTTCTTGTTCTGCTATATTTGCTTTTTCAATTAATTCATCTCTTATTCCTAATTCTTCATACATTTTTATAATCATCCCTTTCTGCGCTACAAACTAAGTCCGAAAATTTCTAATTATTTTTTTCAGCCTTATACTCCTTTAAATTTTTATAGAGTTTTTAAAATATTTTAAAAACTCTATTTTTCTAATATTATTTTTATTCTTGCTCTTCTGTTTCTTCCGGTTTTTCTACATGTTTATTATTTTTGCAAGCTTTTACCCAAAGGATTCTTCTTTCTTCATATTCTTCTATTTTATATGTTACATTTTCTGTTTCGATAATAGGATTTTCCTCATCTTCTGGGATTCTTCCTAATAATTCTATTAAATAACCTGATAATGTGTCATAATCTCCTTCTGGGATTTCTACATCTAATATTTTTCTTAATTCAAAAATACTTACTCCTCCACTAATCATAAATGTATTATCATCTAATTTTTCATAATCTTTTTCTACATCATCATATTCATCAAAAATATTTCCAACAAGCTCTTCTATAATATCTTCCATTGTGATTAATCCTGCTGTACCACCATATTCATCTAATACTATAGCCATTTGATGCTTATTTTTTTGTAAATCTCTAAATAATTCATTTATCATTTTGCTTTCAGAAACGAAATATGCATCTCTCATTATTCTTTTAATTTTTACTTCTTTATTAGTATTTAAATATGCAATTAAGTCTTTAATAAATAATATTCCAACAATATTATCTATTGTATCTTCATATACTGGAATTCTGCTGTATTTATACTCTTTTAATTCCCCTAATATGTCATTAATATCAGAATGGATTTCTATTGCATATATATCGATGCCACTTTATCATTAAATTCAAACACATTATTTATAAGCTCTTTTTCTTCTTCTTCTATAGAACCTTTTTCTTCTCCAACGTCAACCATCATTCTTATTTCTTCTTCTGTCACAGTATCTTCGTCTGTCTCGCTTATTCCAAAAATTTTAGAAACAACATTTGTTGAAGCTGTTAATAATTTAACAAATGGAGATGTAATACAGTATATTGCCCTAATAACGGGAATCGTTGTAAATGCTATTTTTTCTGCTTTTTTCATTGCTAATCTTTTTGGCACTAACTCCCCAAAGACCAATGAAAAATATGAAAGTACAATTGTTATTAGAATAATTGATATTGTGTTCCATACATTTATTCCAAGTGGAATTAAACTTTCTAATATGGGTGCGAGTTCACTTGCAAAAGCATCTGCTGCAAAAGCACTTGATAAAAATCCTGCCAAAGTAATACCAATTTGAATTGTAGCTAAAAATCTACTTGGTTCTTTTAACATATTCTTAATCTGTTTTGCTTTTTTATTACCATCTTTTGCCTGTTTTTCTATTTTTGCATCATTTAAAGAAATAAAAGCTATTTCTGCAGCTGCAAAGAAAGCATTAATGGCTATTAAAAACACTAAGATTAATAATCTTGAAATCATTTTTTATATCGCTCCTCGAATATATAACTTAACATTTTAATTATATATATTAATATAGCAAATGTCAAGAAAATTTATCAATGACTGTCAATGGGACATAATCCTTATTTTTTAGTGAATAATTAATAATAATGATGATTAAGAACAACTGTCAAAAATTTCATTTCCCATTGACAGTGTATTGTATAATATTTTCAAAAGGAGGTCTTTATGTTAGAAAAAGTTTATTTTGAATTAGAAGATAATGTAGAATTGGTAGGCTTATTATATGCTCCAGAGGTAAAAACAGATGAAGTTGTAATTTCTATACATGGTATGCAAAGCAATTGTCTAAAAAGAAGATCAGATATATTAGCAGGTATCATCAATAAGGCTAATATTTCATATTTTGAATTTGACAATAGAGGTGCAAATCTTATGTGCTACACAAAAAAAACTGATGGTACCAAAGTTTTAAATGGTGGCAGTGTATATGAAGATGTATTAGAATGTTATTATGATATTAAAGGTGCAATCGATAAAATGATATCTTTAGGTTATGCTAAAATTCATCTTCAAGGGCATAGCTTAGGCTGTACTAAAATTGTATATGCATACAATAAATTAAAAGACGAAAAATACGAAAATCTAGATAAAATAAAATCAATTATACTGTTATCATTAGTAGATTTAGTTGGCATACAAAAGTATGACTTAGGACTAGAAAAATATAACGAAACGCTTGCCTTTGCAATTGCAAAAGAAAAAGAAAACAAAACTATGGAATTAATGCCATTTGATAGTTTTGACCATCCAATAAGTGTAAAAGCATATTTAAGATATTTTAGAGATAATGAAAAAATAGACTTTGCAAAATTTAGTGATGCGAGTTACGATTTTAAAGAGCTAAACAATATTACAATCCCATTATTCTTAAGATGGGGTGAAAATGACTTAGTAGTGCAACCTTTAGATGAATTGATAGACCTTTTAAAGCAAAAGATTCACAACAAAACTTTAAATATTGGCTATATAAAAGGAACTGACCATGGTTATTCTGGTAAAGAAGACATCCTCGGAAAAGAAATTGTAGATTTTATACAAAATTAGACAAGGGGACACCTTCAGACACGGGGACGGGTTTTTTATCTAGCGGTTTTGAGGAATTATTTTGAAAAAAGTCCATCCTTTTTGGCAAACATGTGCCAAAATTCCCCGTCCCTCTTGGCATCCTTTTTGGCAAACATGTGCCAAAATTCCCCGTCCCTCTTGGCATTTAGATTATTTTATCTATTTTTATATTTAATTCTTTTAGCTGTTCTTGTGTAACTCTTGCTGGTGCTCCCATAAGCAAATCTTCTGCTTTGCTTGTCATTGGGAAAGCAATTACTTCTCTTATACTTTCTACATCTGCAAGTAGCATTATCATTCTATCTAATCCAGGTGCAATTCCTGCATGTGGTGGTGCTCCATATTGAAATGCATTAAATAGTGCGCCAAATTTAGTTTCTACATCACTGCGACTATAACCTGCAATTTCAAATGCTTTTATCATTATATCTATGTCATGATTTCTAACAGCTCCAGACGATAGCTCCACTCCATTACATACTAAATCATATTGATATGCAAGTATTTCTAAAGGATTTTTTGTAAGCAAACTTTTCATTCCTCCTTGTGGCATTGAAAATGGGTTGTGGCTAAAACTTATTTTCCCATCCTTCATCTCATACATTGGAAAATCTACTATCCAACAAAATTCGAATTTAGACTTATCTATTAGCTCTAATTTTTCACCTAATTTTTTTCTTATTTCTCCTGCTAATTCCTCTACTCTACCTTCTTTTTCCGCAATAAAGAATATTGCATCTCCTTCTTTAGAGTTTGTTCTAGCGAGCATCTTCTCTTTTGCCTCTTCTGATATAAATTTTGCAATCGGTCCTTGGAAGGTTTTGTCCTCTAATATTCTAATCCAAGCTAAGCCTTTTGCTTTTAGTTCTTGTATTGCATAATCTGTCATTTCTTCAAAAAAACTTCTTGGCTTTTCTTGCACACTATGAACAGCAATTATCCTTACTATCTTATTTTCAAATGCTTTAAATTCTAAATCTTTGAAAAGGTCTGTTACATCAACAATGTCAAGTGGATTTCTTAAATCCGGCTTGTCTGTACCATATTTTAGCATTGCTGTTTTGTATGGAATCCTTTGTATTGGTGATTTACTTACACTTTTGTTAGAAAATTTTCTAAACATATCTGGAATTACTTTTTCTATAACTTCAAATACATCTTCTTGGTCTGCAAACGACATTTCCATATCTAGTTGATAAAATTCTCCGTGGTGACCTATCTGCTCTTGCATCCTCATCTCTAAAGCATGGTGCTATTTGAAAATATTTGTCAATTCCAGAAACCATAAGCAATTGTTTAAACTGTTGTGGTGCTTGTGGTAATGCATAAAATGTACCAGGATGCACTCTGCTTGGAACTAAATAATCCCTTGCTCCTTCTGGTGAAGAGCTTGTAAGTATTGGAGTTTGTATTTCTAAAAAGCCTTCTTCAGTCATTCTCTTTCTTAAATATGCCATAACATTAGCTCTTAGAATTAATCTATCTCTTAATGATTTTCTCCTTAAATCTAAAAATCTATATTGAAGTCTTAAATCTTCTCTTACATTACTGTTTTCTGATATCTCAAATGGTAACTCCTTGGTTCTTTTCCCAACAACTTCAATATTTTTAATAAATACCTCTACCTCTCCTGTTGCTAATTTTTTGTTTAATGTTTCTTTACTTCTCTTTCGTACTGTTCCTGTAATTGTCACTGCTGATTCGATTCCGAATGTGTGATGCAAATTCTACATCTTTTCTTTGACCTGAGGTAACTGCTTGGGTTATACCATACATATCTCGTATGTCAAGAAAAATCACACCTCCTAAATCTCTGATAGTATCTACAAATCCTGATATGGTCACTTCTCTCCCCACATCTTTTATTCGTAGTTCCTCACAAGTAATTGTCTTAAGCTTGCTCATTTTCCATCTCTCCTTTTTAATATATTAGTAAAACGTTTTTTATGTATATTGATAAAAAGATAAAATATCCTCATATAACAAAAAAACGTCTCACTGCATATGCAGGGACGAAATTTTTCCGCGGTACCACCCTAACTTGAAAATCAAATAAAAATCATTAAAATGAAATGATTTAAAATCAAATTTTCCTCTTTTTGAAATTGCTCCAATGCGTTGCGTAAGCTACGTTTATTTAAACTGCTTTCAGCCGGTGACAGTTTTTCTCTACCAATAACCTTTAGCCACTTTCCATCTTCATCGCAATAATATTATCTTTTATTATATTGTTTTTCTAAAATTTTGTCAATAGTTTTTGATGAAAAAACGGTTAACAAATTAGTAGCTCCACGTGTCGGTTGCACTTTTCTTTTTGTGCTTTAGCCTAAGAAAAGAAAATGTCCAACCGACAGCAAGATGGAGCGGATTATATACTAATTTTTTCTTAATATACCTGGACCTTGATAGTATAATGTTATATCTCCATCTGTGCAATGAACAATTACACTTTTATTATATTCTAATAGTTTGCCTTTAGTTATACTGTCCCATTGAGCTGTTGTTCCATTATATGTTATTTCTGTTAGGCTAACACATCCACTAAATACACCACCACCTATACTTGTTACACTTGTTGGTATTGCTATTTCTGTTAGGCTAGTACATCCCCTAAATGCACTAGCACCTATACTTGTTACAGTTGTTGGTATTGTTATCGTTGTTAAATTAGAACAATCAGAGAAAGCAGAGTTTCCAATATTTCCCACACTAGCTGGTATTGCTATTTCTGTTAAGCTAGTTGCATAGCGAAATGCTTTTTGTGATATATTTGTTATTCCCTCACATACAATTACTTTTGTTATATATGGAGTTATAGGGTTTTCTTCTGTTTCCCCATCAAAATATTGATCTAATTGATTCTGCCACGCACACCTTACTTCTTTTTCAATAAAACCTACTTCGGATGCGGGGTTATTGTTCGGAACTAGAAATGTTTTAGAAAGAGCTCCCATATCTCCAGTTCCTTCAATAACTAATGTATATGCATCACCCTCTGGGAATTCAAATGTATTTTCTCCAACTACTATATCTGATGGTGTTATTTTTTTTCCATTTTTATAAAATTTTGCTACTATATTTCCTGTTGCTGTATTTCCTGCAGTTATTGCTGTATCGCTCCACCATGACCCATCACATACATATGCTAAATCCCAAGCATCTTCATCGTATGGATTTACTACTGGCACCCTAGTTGCTTGTCCTACGGTATAGTTGTTATTACTTTCCGTAAATAAAACATTTAAAGTACCATCTGCATTTGTCGTTACTAGAATCTTAGTTGCACTTGTATCTAATGCATTTTGAAGTGCTTTTGAATCTACCGTTTCATTTCCTAATTTTGCAACAGTATATGCTATACCTAATGTTTCTTGCTCTTGTTCTTTTATTGTTTCCCTTGCTGCTTTTCCTGCATAATCAAATAGCCCACCCTTTGTTGATATTCTAATTGTCACAACCACTAATATTAACATTACTATTATTGTAATTACTAAAGCAATTTCCATTTTTAATTTTTTTAAGTTTTCTTCTTTTTGCATTCGTTTTCACCTTCCTCATATTATATATTTAAAGTAATTCTATACAATAATAAAGGCATTTTGCTTAGACTGTCTTCGAAGAAAGTGCGAAATACATGCCTCTCGCATTCGCTCGGGCAAACTAAGGTTGCCTAACCTTGTTGTATACGGAAAAATCTTATATTGGCTCAAGATAATTGTCGATTTTTCCTATACTATAAAAAAACAACACAAAAACAAATGCTTACCTAAAATAAACATTTGCTTTTATGTTGTTCATATATTTTTTTCTATTTATAGAATTACTTGTGTGTGT
>SFKP01000059.1 GCA_004553715.1 Clostridiales bacterium | reverse complement strand
ATGGTATTATTTGTTGATGAATTAGATGCAAAACTACATCCTTTATTAACAAGATATATTATTAATTTATTCCATAATAGTGATACAAATAAAGGCAATGGACAGTTAATATATTCAACACATGACACAGTAAACCTAAATAAGGAAACATTTAGAAGAGACGAAATATGGTAAAAAAGTAAGAAATGATGCAACATATAATAAAGATTATTTAACTGGAAGATATGGTGCTATTCCAGTATTGGAAGAATTTGATATAGATTATGAAAGATAAATACTGATCAATTACATATTATTAATTTAAAGTGCAATTTTTGTATTTTTAAAGTGCAAAAATTGCACTTTAAGTATTGATATTAGATTCGATAACTGATATAATATATATGTAGGAGGTATTTCTAATGGATAAAAAAGAAGATTGGAATTTAGAATTATCGGAATATATTAAACAAGGTGAACCAAATCAAGTAGAAAAGACTAAAACATGGGAAACAGCAATTGGTTTGCAAGATGTAGATGGATTAAAACCTTCAAAATATTTAATAAAAACTGCTAAAGAGCATATTGAAGGAACGATAGATATTGAAGAAGTAAAAACAAGAATAGATGAATATTATAGATTATAATTTTACTAAAAAAGAATGGGTATTAAATGGGGATACAGTAATATACGCACCATTTGATACTATAAAAGAAACATTAGAATATGATTTTGAGCAAGAAAAAAACTTTTCATATAAAGGATTAAGCTTAGATGAGTCTATAAAACATCTATGCAAATTTACATCAAATATTTGGCAAGTACATCCCTTTTGTGAAGGAAATACAAGAACTACAGCAGTATTTATGATAAAATATCTAAGAACTTTTGGATTTAGTATTAATGATGAAGTATTTGCTGAAAACTCATGGTATTTTAGAAATTCATTAGTAAGAGCTAATTACAAGAATTTTCAAAAAAGTATATTTGAAGATACATCATTTTTGGAGAAGTTTTTTTATAATTTACTAACAAATAGTAAATATGAATTAAAGAATAGATACACACATATAGATAATATTCAAAGTGCAAATGAAAATAATTTAAAGGGCAATAATTGCACTTTAGAAGAACAAGCAATAATAAATATATTAAAAATAAATCCAACAACTACTCAAGAAGAAATATCAAGACAGATTAATAAATCTGTAAGAACTGTAAAAACTTATATGGCAGAAATGCAAGGAAAAGGATTAATAGAAAGAAGAAATGGCAAGAAGAATGGCGAATGGATAGTGAGCGAGTAATAGTAAGTTGTATGGGAGATATATAATTTTATGAAAAGAATTATACATATAGATAGTATTAAAAATAAGTATATTAAACAAATAAATGAAATTTTCATATCATCATTTCCTATAGAAGAAAGATATATTGATGTCAATGATATGATAAAAAAGAAAAATACTAATCTTTATTCATTAATTGAAGATAATAAGGCTATAGGAATGATATACTTAATTGAACATAGAGATATGATTTTTATTTTATATATAGCAGTTGATTCTAATATAAGAAGCGAAGGGAACGGAAGTTTTATTTTAAATTGGTGCTTAAATGAATACAAGTCTAAAAAGATATTCTTAAATGTAGATGAAGTAAATATAGATTTTGAAGACTATAAAATTAGAAAAAAAAGATTAGATTTTTATTTAAAAAATGGGTTCTATTTAACAGAATATATTAGTAAGGAAGATACCCAAAATTTCAATATCCTTGCAAACACCAACTATATAAATGTTAATGAATATATCGAATTAGATAAAATTGTTGCAGAAATACTAGATGAACCTATATCTATAATAGAAAAAATTTAAGTATAAGTTAAACACAACTTACAAGTTATAGAACAGAGTTAGTGTAAAATAATTTCGGGAAAAAATAAAAGACAAAAAAATAAGAGATACTCTCAAAATTGTGTTAAAATGATTTTGGTAAAAACTAATTTTTAACCAATGAAGGGAGTATCTCATGGAAAATATTTTACACGATTTTGAAGAAAAAGTCATTAGTTTGATGACAGAATTTTTAAAAAATTCAATGGAAACAGGAGGATTAAGCAATTTTACTGAAGATTTAAAAGATAACTTAATGCAACTAGGATATGACTTAACTAAGTTTTCATTAGAATATGCAGAAGATATTATCTTCAAAACAAAAGAAAGAAAACAGCAATTTGAATCATTAGAAAAAGATGATAGAAAAATAGTATCAATATTTGGAGATATTGATTTTAAAAGAAGATATTACATAGATAAAGAAAATAATCAAAGAGTATATCTTCTAGATGAATATTTTAAAATTGCACCAAATGAAAGGCTTTTAGAAAATGTTGAAACTAAATTAATAGAAGAAGCAATAGAAACAAATTATGAAAAAGCAGGAAAAAGTGTAGCATATAAAACAGAAATATCAAAACAAACAGTAATGAATAAAATAAGTGAATTAAAGATTAATTTAGAAGAAGAAAAAGCAAATACAAAAAGGATAGTTGATAATATTTACTGTATAGCAGATGAAGATCATGTGCATTTGCAAAAGGGTGGAATTGAAGAACCAAGATTAATAGTAGTTTATGATAGTATGATAAAAAATGGTAAGAGAACACAACTATGTAACAAGAAACATTTTGGTGGTGTATATAAAGGAAAAATAGATGATTTGTGGGAAGAAGTTTTAACATATTTAGATAATACATATGAATTAGATAAAGTAAAGAATATATATGTTTTAGGAGATGGTGCAAACTGGATAAAAACAGGGTTAGAATGGTTACCTAAAAGCATAAATGTATTAGACAAGTTCCATTTAATGAAGGCAGTAAATGGGATAGTAGGAAAAGAAACAAAAGATAATATTAAAGAAAAATCAGAATATAAAAGAAGAATATATAGGAGCTTTTATGCATTAGATTTCAAGCAAACAAAAGAAATTGTATATGAGATATTAGCAGAAGAAATGGAAGAAACTACCAGAAAGAGAAAAGAAAAATTACTACAATATATTTTGAATAATAAAGAAGGAATAAGTAATTTATATAAATATCAAAGTCAATTGCACGGATGTAGTGCTGAAGGACATGTAAGCCATTTGTATTCTGCAAGATTAAGTAGTAGACCATTAGGATGGAAAACAATAAATGTAAATAATGTAAGCAAATTAAGACTAATTAAAGCAGACAACAAAGAAATTAAAGAAATAGTACATAACAAGAGAAAATTAATAGAATTTAAAGAAATTGAAAAGATTAGACATGTTGCAAAAGAGAAAATAAAAGAAAGTATAAATTTTAAAGTTGGAACAATACCAGTAATGGAGTTTGGAACAACAGAGCAAAGAAAATTTTTTAAACAATTATTAGAATATAAAAAGGCTATTTAATATAGCTTAATTATAGAGCAATTTTGAGGGTATAAAAATTTTTGATAATTTTCCCGAAAAAAATTGACACTATCTAGAACAGATAATTAGTTGATAATTATCTGTTTTTATGTTATTATGCCATTAGAATATAAGTTATAGTTGAGGTGTTAATATGATTTTAATAATAGAAA
>SFKP01000058.1 GCA_004553715.1 Clostridiales bacterium | reverse complement strand
TAGAACAGATAATTAGTTGATAATTATCTGTTTTTATGTTATTATGCCATTAGAATATAAGTTATAGTTGAGGTGTTAATATGATTTTAATAATAGAAAGCATTGCACTATGTATACTATTTACAATAATGGTATATATAATGTCAAGAAATCCAATTAAAACATTATATAATTATCCACCAAAGATCCAAGAAAGAGTAAAAACGTTAGATGAATATAAAGATAAAATACCTACACAAAAGAATAAAGTATTTGCAAAAAGTGTAGCTTCAATTTTAATAATAGCTATTATAAGTTTAATTTTAAGATATGTTAATGGATATAGAACTTTTATAGAAGGCTTTGGATATGGATTCTTACTATGGACAATAGTAAATATATATGATGCAGTTGTAATGGATATTATATGGTTTTGTCATGATCCATATTTTGTATTTAAAGGAACAGAAGATATGGTAGATGAATATCATAATTATTGGTTTCATATTAAAGGAAGTTTAATAGGAGAAGTTTTAGCATTAGTTATATGTGCAATAGTTGGACTAGTTATACAATTTATTTTATAAAGTAAATTACATATTGAAAGGATAATAGATGAAAGTTAAAGTTAATAATGTAGAATTATATTATGAAAAATATGGTAAAGGAAGACCAATTATATTATTGCATGGGAATCAGGAAACACATGAAATATTTGATAAGCTGATAGAAAAATTAAAAAGCAGTTATGAAGTTTATGCTATTGACAGCAGATGTCATGGTAAGAGTGAAGATACAAAAGAAATATCATATAACTTAATGTGTGATGATATAATTCAATTTATAAAAGAATTAAATATAGAAAAACCAATACTATATGGATTTAGTGATGGTGGAATTATAGGATTATTAGTAGCAATTAACGATCCAACTTTGCTTTCAAAATTAATAATAAGTGGTGCTAATATTAATCCAGATGTATTTACTGCAACAGATTTATTATTAACAAAGCTATTTTATTTCCTTACTAGAAGCAAATATATAAAAATGATGTTAAATGAGCCTAATATTCCAGTAGAAGATTTAAAGAAAATTACTATTCCAGTTCATGTATTAGCAGGAGAGAAAGATGTAATTAAATTAGATCATACTAAACTAATAGCTGATAATATTAAAAATAGTACACTTGAAATTATAGATAATGAAAATCATGGAAGTTATATACTTCATAGCGAGAAATTGTACGAAATTATAAAAAAATACATATAATTGGATATACAAAGTATAATTACTATGAAAAGTTAAAATTAATAATTTATGGAGATAAAAATGGTTTATACAGAATATAGCATTGAAAAAGCAAAAGCTAGAGAAACTAATAAAGTTCTTAAGTATAACAACGATATAAATTATATCGAACATTTCAAAATGATATTTGAAAAAGAAAAAGTAAAATTATATTTAAAAGAAGAAGATTATATAAGCAATTATAAAGTACCTTATAATGAGATTACTAGAAGAATTAAAAAAGAACTAAATAATAGTTCTGATATTTATGCTGACTGGAAGAAGTTCGACGAAAATAAAGCATTAGTAGATATGGCAGACAATTGTAATTGTTATCCAGCTTGGGTAAAATATGACTGGAAAAATAACAGTTTGGTATATAATGAGGAATTTATAAAAAGGAATAAAGAAGCTATATTAAAGAATCTTAATTTGAATCTTAAATTTTATACTGAATTAGATTCTGAAGAATTTAATAAAAATTTAGATAAAGTTCTTAAACTAAAAAAGAATAACGGATTAAAAAAAGTAACAGATTTAAAAGAATATATTGGTAAAAAAGGCATTTATATAATGGTTTTAGATAAGTATAAACAAATATATATTGGCCAAAGCAAAAGAGATGTTGTAGAACGAATTATTAATCATTGGAAAAGAAAAGTAGAATTTGAAAATCTTCTTATTGGTAAGGTAAACGAAAGTAAATTATCAATAGATACATTTGGTATGCTAGATACTACAAGAATTTATATAGAAGATATTGATCCATTGTATTATAACAATTCAGAAAAAATAGACAAAAGAGAAGAATATCTGATTAATTCAATACCAGAGCAATATTTAATAAATAAAGTTGGTGGAGGTCTTAGATTAGATGGTATAGATTCGCTAAAAAGTTTTATTGATACATATAAGAAGAGAAAATTAGATTAATTAATAATAGCGGGAGTATAGTATGGAACAAATAATAAGTACATTTATTAAAGAATTATTTCATCAGCCACCCATTTTTTGGATAATTGTTGGAAGTGGAATACTTTTAGCAATATTTCATAATAAAATTATGGGATATATGGGTGAGTTTTGGGTAAATAGAGAATTAAATAAGCTACCTAAAGATAAATATAGAATATTAAAAGATATAATGATAAAGATTGATGATAGGACATGCCAAATAGACCATATTGTTGTTTCTCATTATGGAATATTTGTAATAGAAACAAAAAACTATAGTGGGTTGATAACTGGTTCTTCAAAAAGTGAAAAATGGTGTATGCATCTTGGAAAAAACAAATATTATTTTCACAATCCGTTATATCAAAATTATGGGCACATAAAAGCATTAGAAAGCTTATTAAATATTAATGATAATAAGTTTATTTCTATAATATCTATATCTAATAGAGCCAAAATTAAAGTTAATGAGAAAAATGTAATTAATTTAGATTATTTGCTAGATACAATTAAAACCTATAATGAAAATATCCTAGATGCTAATATTGATGAAATAGCAAACATTATTAAATCTAATAATATCACTAATAAAGAAGAAAGAAAAAAACATGTTGCAAATATAAAAATAACTATTGCAGATAAAACAATTAAAGAAGAAAATATGATTTGCCCTAAATGTGGTTCTAAATTAATTATCAGAGATGGAAAAAATGGGAAGTTTATTGGATGTACTAATTATCCCAAATGTAGATTTACTAAAAATATAGAGAAATAGTAA
>SFKP01000020.1 GCA_004553715.1 Clostridiales bacterium | reverse complement strand
GGTTTTAACAGTGATAATGGTAGCTACAATATCAACAATGGTTTTTGCAGAAATTATAGGAGGAGTTGATATAGATCCAAAAACTAATCAAGCTCCAAAAGAACTTACTAAAATGGGAAATAATATTATTGGTATTATACAAGTTATAGGCTCACTAATTGCTGTAGCAATGGTACTTGTAATAGGTATTAAATACATGATGGGAAGTGCAGAAGAAAAAGCAGCATACAAAAAAACTATGATACCTTACTTAATCGGTGCAATTTTATTATTTATCGGTGTAAATGTTGTAAAGATTGTAGCTGACTTTGCTAAAAACATAACCGTAGGATAACTAAATAAAAATTAGCAATAATAGATAGAGGTAAGAAGACGATAAATGTTTTCTTATCTCTTATTTTTTGTAGGAAAGGAAATCGCACAAAAATGTGACAAATATATTAAATTTACATTAAAATAATATTTTTTTCAACATAATCTTCCAATTGTAGCTGATATTTGGTATAATATACATATATATATATACTAAGGAGGAATGAAAATGGCAACTCATGAAATCCCAAGAAAAGTAAATGACGAACGGAAGAATTTTGTTTATATTTACTCCTAAATCAATAATTTTAACTGTAGCAGGAGCTACAATAGGATTTATTTTTTACTATATTTTAAAAGCAATATTACATAAAACTTTGTATGGCTTAATAGCTGTAGGAATTTGTGCTTTTATAGGATATTCAATAGGCACATTTAAAATGCCAGAAACAAATTCGTTTGAAATAACAAGAAAAACGGGAGGAGAAAGAATAGATGATGTTATTTTAAGAGCTATTAAATTTAAAATGAAAAAAAATAGAATATATGTGTATACAAAGGAGGAAAAATAATGAAAATAGAGCAAATGCTATTAATGGTGTTAATGATTTTAATTTTTTTAATTTCTGTATTAGTTTATGTTTATTGGCTGATACAAAGAAAAAACAAAAAAGACAATAACAGTGTTTCAAAAATTGAAACAAATGGTGATAGAAAAACAAAAAACAAAGAAAATAATTATACCAAATTATCTATATCAAATTTTATGGAGTTTGACAAAATAGAAGATAATATGATTATTCAAGACAATGGAACTAGATATCTGATGGTTGTAGAATGTGAAGGTATAAATTACGACTTAATGTCTAACGTAGAAAAAACTGGTGTAGAAGCTGGCTTTGTCCAATTTTTAAATACTCTAAGACATCCAATACAAATATATACACAAACGAGAACAATCAAAATAGAAAGCAGTATAGAAAGATATAAAGCTAGATTAGAAGAAATAAAAAAGGACGTAGATAAAAAACAAAAAGAATATTTAAAATTAAAACAATCATATAATGCTACACAAAATCAAATTCAAGTAGCTTTGACTGAATTTTTAAGAGTACAAAACATGTATGATTACACTCGAGATATAATAGCGAATATAGAAGCTATAAGCCAAAACAAAAATGTATTACGTAAGCATTATTACATAATTGTTCCATACTATTCTTCAGAGGTGGAGGTAGATTCTCTAAATGAAGATGAAAAGAAAAATATAATTTTTTCAGAGTTATATACTAGGGCACAATCAATAATAAGAACACTTTTTGCATGTAGTATGAAGTGTAGAATATTAGACTCAAAAGAGTTAGCAGAACTATTATATGTAGCGTATAATAGAGATGAATCAGAGACATTTGGTATAGACAAGGCTCTTGAAGCACATTATGATGATTTGTATGTTACTGCACCAGATGTTTTAGATAAAAGAATAAATTCCTTAAATAAAGAAATAGAAAAGAAAGCTTTTCAATTAGCACAAGATACTATAAATGAGATAAAAACAGAAAAAGAAATTGTACTTCGTAGAAAAGAACAATCTTTTGATGACTTAATAAAAGAGATGGCAGAAGCTTTACTAAAGGAAAATAAAAAATATGTAGGAAAAGAAATAACTGAAGAAGCAATAGAAAGAATAAAAACAAAAGAAGAAGGAGGATTGAAAAATGAGAAGAAAAAAACAACAAGAAAAACTAGAAAAACAGTATAACGACTTGCAAGAACCACAATATAATATTTTAAAAAAACAGACTTTAAAAGAGCTTATTGCACCAGCAGGTATAGATGCATCACACATAGATCATTTAGAAATTATTTCCAATACAACAAGATATGCAAGGAGCTTCTTTGTATCAACACTTCCTAGGATGTGTACATTTCCAGAATTATTTAGGGAAATGTACCTTTTTGGAGATATAAATACTTCTGTATATATAAATCCAGTACCTGAAGCAAGATCACAAAATGAGTTAAACAGAGTAATAAACCAATTAGAAACAGAAAGAATTGTTGCAGCAGATAGAGGTAATATTAATAGAGAAAGCATTTTGGCACAAAAAAGAATTGAAGCAGAGGCTTTAAGAGATGACATTGCATCAGGATTTAATAAACTTTTTGAAGCATCAATTGTCGCAACATTGTTCTCATATAATTTACAATCACTAGAAGCATACACAAAATTGCTTGCAACAGAAATGTCTAAAACATTAGTTGGAATAAAATCAGCTTGGGCAATGCAAGAGGAAGCATTTCAATCTAATCTTCCATTAATGAAAGACAAAATAAAAAGAACACATACATTTGATAGAAATTCAATGGCAACAGTATTTCCTTTCACAACATCAGAAGTAGGACATTTAACAGGGATTCCTTTAGGTATTAATAAGCAAACAGGAGTACCTATACTATTTGATAATTTTCATGAAAGTTTAACAAACTATAATATGGTAATATTTGCAAAATCTGGTGCAGGTAAATCTGTTACAATGAAAACTTTAATTTCTAGGTCATCAGTACTTATGGGAATTGAAAGTTTAGCATTAGATGCAGAAGGTGAATATAAACCAGTAGCAGATGCATTAGGAGGAGTAAATGTTATAATAGGACCTTCTTCTGATACAATTATTAATTTATTTGATCTAGAAGTCGAAACAGTAAAAGATCAAATTACAGGTAAAGAAAGATTAACATTAAATTTAGAAAATAAGATTGAAGATGTTACGCAAGCACTAGTTACAATGGCAAAAGGAAGTACAAGAAGTACTGAGGTAAATGAGCTTACAAAACAAATTATAGCAGAAGCTGTTGCAGATGAATATGAAAGATTGCGGAATTACATCAGATCCAAACAGTTTATATGAAACAAATAATTTAGCAACTTCTACAAAAAATTTGTATAAAAGTAAAAAACTAATGCCAACAATTGGCTCTTGGTACAAAATGTTATTAAAGAAAGCAAAAGAAAATACAGATAAAAATTACGAGTTCCATTATAGTTATTTAACTAAAGTTATGAAACAATATGTAAGAGAGCTAAATGGACAAATGGCATATTTTGATGGACAGTCTACTTTTGAACTTCTAGATGGAATACCGTTTATAAACTTGGATATTTCAAGCCTAGAGGAAAGATTTGCAAGACCACTTGCACAACAAATACTTCTTTCTTGGATTTGGGAAAAATATGTAAAAAAGAATAGTGAAGATAGAGAAAAAGCAACTAAAAAAAGAGTAATAGTTGATGAAGCTTGGATGCTTTTACCATTCCCAGAAGCAGTAGATTTCTTAAATAAAATGGCAAGACGTGCGAGAAAAAGAAATGTATCACTTGCAATAATTTCACAAAGATTTCAAGACTTTTATGAAAACGAAGCAGCACAGGCAGTACTTACATCGTCAGATACGAAATTATTCTTAGCACAAGATAAATCAGAAATATCATATTTAAAAGAAGTATTTAAATTAAGTGAAGGTGAAGCTGGATTTTTAGTTACATGTCTTATTGGTGAAGGACTTTTAAAAGTAGGATCAGATTCAGCAATTATAAGAATTACACCAACTAAAAAAGAATTTGAATTTGTAGAAACAAATTTAAACAAATTAGCATCAAAAAACGAATAAGCTAAAGATTAAAATTTTAGTAAGGAATAAAAGATAGGAGTAATAAAATGAAAAGAAAAGTCGGAAAAATTAAGCTTAATAAAATATTGATAATACTTATTGCTATATTGATAATAAGCGTAATTTTTCCACATGCCGTAAAGGCACAATCATGGATAATAAATGCTGGAGGTAATTTATTAGATCCAATATTTCGATTTTTGACATTTTTAGGGGATGCAGTTATGCAGATATTGCAAAAAAGTTTTATAACACCACAACCAGTTGTTGCAGAAGCTAAAGCGGAGTCACAAGGCAGTTGGAATTGGCTTGCATTTATAGTTGCAATAGTTGCAATAATAGGTATGGTGATTGGTGCTATTGTAACAGGGGGAGCATTAGCTCCAGCAGCTGGTTTGGGAATAACAGCTATTATTAAAGGGACATGTATAGGAACATTGATTTTTTTGGGGTCTACTACAGCAGCAGTAGTATCAGTAGCAGAACTTGTTGGCGATTTAGGAGGAAAATTCGATATACCTATGATTTCATATACTCCTTTTACTATTTTTAGTGGACAAGTACCAGCATTTGATGTTAATTTTATAGAGCCAATGGATGAAATAATAATTAAAGAAGAGACTAGTAAGGAAGGTATTATTAGAAATTTCTTTGAAACAAGCACATTGCAACCAGAAGAAACATTCTCTATTGGATTAAAATACACTGTTGCAGTCCCTGTTCCTCTTACACATGAGATAAGTGGTGCTCAAGAACAATTTGAACAGAAAATAAATGAAATGAAAAACAAATATAATATTTCCTATAATGACCAAATAGATACTTCCGAAGTGCAACCTATTGTTGATGGAGATGCGTATACTAGAACATATGGAAAACACACTCTTAAAGAAGTATATTTAAAAGAAAAAAGTGATGGGGGTGCAGTGCTATTAATAGCAAGTGAAACAACAGAAACTACTAGTGATGACTATGGAAGTGTTTCAACTACTTTTGGACAGATAAAAGTTTGGAACCTGTCTCAAGAACAAGTAGAGAGATATGTTAATGAGCAAATAGAATATGAATCAACGGCAAATATTTTACAAAAAGGTATATCTACTTGGTATAATACTTTTAGAAAGATTGCTTTGGTTGTTTTGTTATCGATGCTGGTTTTTGTTGGTATAAAAATGATATTAACAAGTGTAGCAGATAAAAAAGCTAAATATAAAAAGTTTTTAATTGATTGGCTAACTGCAATATGTTTATTATTTGTCTTGCATTATTTAATGTTATTCATATTAACTATTTCTACAAAAATAACTAAAATATTTCTTCCTAGAAGTGCTACAATAATAGAATGTACATTGCCAGAAGGGACAACAATAGATGGATATGATTTGACTTTTAAAGAGGGAACTACAACAAACACTGTTGATGGACCATATATTGAATTGGGGAAAGAAGGTAAATTAACTTGGTATGGTGATTTTGTTGGATATGTAAGACTAAAGGCTGGATTAGAATCTAAGTGGCAATCTGTTCAATATGCAGTAATATATTTAGTATTGGTAGTATATACTTGCATTTTTACAGTCATGTATATAAAAAGGACATTATATATGGCATTTTTTACCATGATTGCGCCACTTATTGCTGTAACATATCCATTAGATAAGATTAAAGATGGCGAAGCACAAGCTTTTAGTCTATGGTTTAAAGAATATACATTTAATGCATTAATACAACCAGTGCATTTAATAATATATACAATGACTATTAGTACAGTTATGGATATGTTGGTTACAAAACATCCAATTTATGCATTAGTTGCACTTGGTTTTATAATGCCAGCAGAAAAATTCTTAAGAAAGATGTTTGGATTTGAAAAAGCAAGCACACTAAGTGCAATGGGACAAATGGCTGGTGGTGCGATGCTATATTCAGGCGTACAAAAACTAGCAGGTTTGGGTAAGAAAAAAGATAAGGATAAAGATAAAGAAAAAGATAAACCAGTAAGAACAGCTGATAAAAAAGGTATAAAATTACCGGAAGCTGGAAAATCAGATAAAGCTACAGGTGTTGGTATAGGAGAGAAATCAAACGGAGGAACAGGAGTAGGAGAAAAAGTACATCCAAAAGTAGATAGAAATCAACATACAGCACAGACTGCAATACCAAAAGCAAATCTAGCAACAAATTCAAAACATTCTGTTAAACGTGGACTTCAAAAAATGGGTATGAGGGCAGGAAAAAAGGTAATAAAAGCAAAACCAGTGAAGAAATTGGGAAGATTTGCAGGGAAAGTTGCAGGAGCAGCAGCTTTAGGTTCTGTTGGAGCAATAGCAGGAATATCTTCAGGAGATTTCGATAAAACACTTTCATATACAGCAGGTGCAGCAACAGTTGGGGCAAAAGTAGGTGGAAATTTAAGCGATAATATTTGGGATGAAGCAGGAAATATAAGAAAGGACTTTACAAAAGGATATTTAGGAGAAGCAGAATATAATAATAGAGAATTAAATAAAGAATTTTATATGAGTGATGATTGGATAGACATATTGAATGATAATGGAATCTATTCAGATTTAAAAGGTAGAGATAGAGAAAGAGCAATAAGAGAAACAACACAAGAATACCTTGATTCTGGAATAGATGATCCTAAAAAAATACAAGAAGGGATGAAATGTGGATTATCTACAGAAGAAGCAATTTATGCTATAAAATTAGCAGAAAGTATAGGAAAAGATGATTGGAACGATCCAGATAAGAGAGCAGCTTTTCAAGCAAAATATCAATCAGCTTTAGGAGATAATGCAAATGAAATTTGGAAGAATATAGATAGATTTGTATAGAAGGAGCAGACTATGAAAAATATAATGAGAAAGAGCATAATAAGAAAAATAGCAATAATTTTATTAGTTGTGATGTGTGTAAATACGGTTTTCCCTGTTAAGGTGCAAGCACGTTCGTTCTTAGAAACTGTAGGAGGAGTAATATTAAAAGATATTCTAAATTTTCTTATGTTTGTTGGAGATGCCCTTTTAAATATTTTACAAAAACAGTTTATTTCAAATCAGGATGTAGTAATAGAAGCAAGTTCAGGGGAGTTAGCTTCATCAGGGTCTTTAGGAAGTTGGCTAAAAGTAATATTAGGAGTAATAGTTGTTATAGTTTCTATAGTAGTTGCTATTGCCAGCTGGGGATCATTATCTTGGGCAAGTTTTAGTGGAATAATGGCAGGAATACAACTTGTTGGAGGAGTGCTAATAGCTTCATCTGTGGGAGTAGCTTCTGCAGTAGTAGGTTCAAAACAACTAATTAGAGATTTCAAAGGTTCATTTGATTTACCGATGATTAGATATACACCATATGAAATATTTTCGAACCAAATTCCTTTACTAGACGTAAATTTTATAAATCCAATGAAAAAGATAGAAGAAGCAAATGGATTAGCTAGTATTGATAAAATATTGAGTATTGTATCGGGAAAAACACCAGTATATACAAACAGTAAAGAAACAACGATACTTGAAGGTATTCCAAATGAAAGAGATATTTTGGATTCATGCTATTCTTATATTCAATCAGATGAATGGATTAATGAAATAAAAAATTGTGAATATTATACTGAATACGAGAATAGTGAAGAGGTGTCAATGGATAAATCGAATGCTATTAATGAAGATGTTTGGCAATATGAAAGTTATGTCCCAGCTAGATTATACGAAAATGAAGATGATTCTGGAATTTTGTTTATAACAAGGGCCTATACATGGCAACAAGGTTCAGCGAATATGGACCCAGGGGAAACGCCAACACCAACACCAACTCCATCAGAGCCTACGGAAGAGCCAATAGAAGAGCCACGTCCGAGCCAAGAGAGTTATATGAATATGAAAATATATTTTAATGTATATTGTTTAACTAAAGAGGAAGTATTAAATATAGGAAATAATATAACATATGAATCTTCAGCTGCTATTTTACAGAAAAGTATTTCGACTTGGTACAAAGCAGTAAGGGTAGTTGCTATTGTTGTTCTATTATCAATGCTGGTTTTTGTTGGAATAAAAATGATTTTAACAAGTGTATCAGAGGAAAAAGCTAAATATAAAAAGTTTTTCATAGATTGGCTAACTGCTATATGTTTGTTGTTTATATTACATTATATAATGATATTTATTTTAGAAATCACTCAATCCTTAACAAATGTTTTCTTAGACAAAAATGGTGAACCAAATATTATGGTTGAATTGCCGGAAGATACGAAAATAAAAGATGGGGAAGCACTCTTACCAGGTGGACCAATAAAAATGATTGATGAAAATACTCCAGCGACAGAAATAGTTGACGGAGTAGAGAAGGTAATAGTTAAGCCAGGAGGATTAACTAATCCTGTTTGGTCATGTTCTTTTACTGGGTATATAAGACTAAGAGCAGGAATGTGTAAAAATGATACTTTCGACCTTGAATCACTTTCATACTCTATTATTTATTTAGCACTAGTAGTTTATACTTTTATGTTTACATTTATTTATATAAGAAGAGTTTTAACTATGGCATTTTTAACAATGATTGCACCACTTATTGCAGTTACATATCCATTAGATAAAATAAAAGATGGACGAGCTCAGGCGTATGAAATTTGGATTAAAGAATACACATTTAATGCACTTATTCAGCCAGTGCATCTTATAATTTATATTTTAACTGTAAGCAATGTTATGAATACAATAAAGGATCATCCTATGTTTGCATTGATTGCTATGGGATTTTTGTTACCAGCTGAAAAATTTATAAGAAAAATGTTTGGCTTTGATAGAGCAGAGACTCTTAATGCATTAGGAAAGGCTGCTGGTGGAGCAGCAATAATGAGTGGAGTAAAGCAATTATCTTCTTTAGGAAAGAGACATACATCAAATGAAGAGAAAGAAGATAAAGGCAAAGTTAGAACGGCAGATAATGATAAGAATGATTTAAATATACCAAATATATCTGAAACTGGTGGAAATTCTGCACCTCAAGTTAATAATGGCGCAAATCAAGGAACAGGAACTAATTCACAGAATAGTGGAGAAGGCTCTAGTGGAGATTCTGGGGAAGGTTCTAGTGGACCAAATAGTAGATCAGGAGGAATAGAGTTAGGTTCTGATACACAAAATGGTGAAATAGCAAATCAAGGAAGCAGAGCTAGAACACAAAGTGGAGGAGGAAATAGTACCGAAGGTAGTAAAAATTCGGGAAGTGGTAGAGGTTTTATTTCTAGGGTTAATTCGGGGTTAATAAATGTAGGTAGCAGTTATCGTAAAAAGGCATTAAAAGCTAAGCCTTTAAGATTTTTAGGAAAGCTAACAGGTAAAGCAATTGGGGCAACAACTCTAGGAATGGTCGGATTAGCAGCAGGTATTACAACAGGTAATGTGAAGGATGTTTTAACTTTTACTACAGGTGCAGCTAGTGTTGGAAGCACAATTGGTGGTAATATATCTGAAAACATTATGGATGAAATGCATGGAACTAAAGAAACATTTGCTAAAGGATATTTAGGCGAAGAGGAATATAATAACAGAAAATTAGATAGGGAATTTGTGGAAAATGAAAGCATCATGAAATATGCAAATAATGAAGATTTGCATCCTGAAATGAGAGGAAATATCATTAGAGAAACAAGAAGAATAAGAATGCTACAAGAAGAAGTACAAGTATATAGACAAGCTGGAATTACAGATGATAAACAAATTGTAAGTATGATGAAAATGGGATTAAAACCAGTAGAGGGAGTGTATGCAATCCAACTAGCTTCAAGAATTAGCAAAAAGAATTGGAATAAACAAAGTGTAAGAGAGGACTACCTAACAAAATTTAGAAATGCATTACATGAAAAAGGAGTTGGAAATGACCAAATAGATAGAATATTTGAAGGTATTCCAAAGATATTGTTTAAGGCATAGGTGATTTTATTGAATAAATTTTTTAGATGGTATAGAGGTCATAAAGTAAATTTTTTGATGATAGTTTTTGCTACTATTATAGGTGTTTTATTGATAAAAGCGTATATCAAAAACGAAAGAGAAACCACTAATTCAAATGATGTTAAAGAATATAATCTATATAATGAAAGCACAATAAAGTCTACGAAATCTGCTATTACGTATGAAGATGTAGAAAGTGGTATTCTTGAAACAGCAAACAGAGTTATAGACAAATTTATTACATTACTTAATGAGAATAACTATGTAGAAGCTTATAACTTATTATCTAAAGATTGTAAAAGTGAATTATATCCGAGCATAGATGATTTTAAGATAAATTATTATGATGAAATTTTTAAAACCTATAAATCATATACTATGCAAAATTGGTTAAAAAATACGTACAAAATAGAATATAGAGAAAGTTTGCTGGATACAGCTGGAGTAAAAGAAGAATCTTTTATAAGGGATTATATAACTGTGGTTCGAGAAAACAATGAATATAAATTAAATATTAATAATTTTATTGGAGTAAATATCATAAATAAAAAAGTAGAAAATCAGGGACTAGAAATAGAGATAGTAAGCAAAAGTATCTATATGAATTACGAAATTTATAAGATTTCAGTGAAAAACAATTTGTCACAAAAAATTAAGCTATGTAATTTGCAAGAATTAGCTAGTATTTATATATTAGATAATAATAATATTAGATATTATGCTTGTTTAAACGAGCTAACAGAAGCAGAAATCCAAATTCCAAGTAAAGTAAAAACAAAATTTAATATTAAATTTATGAATACATATACTGATGGAAAAAGTATACAAAAGATTGTTTTTCAAAATATATTATTACAAGGGGAACAGAAAAATAATATAAAAGTAATTTGCGACATAATATAAACTTAAGTTATAATGGGGGAAAACTAGATGGAAGAAAAAAAATTTAATTTTAAAATGGTAAAAAGCATAATAAAATTAGGAATAATTTTGATAATTATCATAGCTGTAGTATTACCTATTATGGTTTATAGTGTTTTGAAAAATGATAATGACTTATGGAAAAAATCGAAAGATGAATTTGAAGTTGTTCAAGAAGAAAATCCACTAGAAGAAGATTTATATTATGAAGAAGGAAATTCTAATTCTAATAATACTACTACTCAAACATTGCAAACTAGTAGTAGCGGTAATACTATAATATTAACGAATAATAATAATGAGCAAAGTAATCAGGAAAATAGAAATGTGATTGGTATAACAGAAAATACTTTATCTACTGGTTATTGTTATGGAGCAAATTTAGATGAGAGACTAAATAATATTGTTGAAATAAATGAAAAGGAAGTTCAAGAATATTTAGAAAAAGCATTTGGAACAGATAAGGCAGAACAAAAAAAATATTTAAAAGCTTTTTTAAAAGCGGAATATGCAACATTATTTCCAGATTTAAGAACAAAAGACAAAATAGGTACTATTTTTGAAGAAAATGAATTACAGGGTGCTATACAAATAAAAAGAGCAACAACAGATGGAGAAACTGCATCTGCTGAGGCTTCAAAAATTCTAGAATATAAACCATATCGAGAATTTAAGGAAATGATGAATGTTAAAAATCGAGATGTATTAAACTATTTTACTTTAGATGTAGAAAAAACAACTAATGATGATGGTGAAGAATCTTCTATTATTAAATTAATTGTTGCTAGTATGAATGAAATAGTAACAGATAAAGAAACTAATGATGAATTAGTATTAAAAGAGTGGCAAAAGGAAGGCTATCAATTCAGTGATGAAAGCCCAAATAGTGATACTAAAACTGCTCAAAAAATTGAAACTTCTTTTTCAGAAGTTTCAATAGCATATCAAGAACTTGTTAGAGCATATTCAATGCCATCCCAATTATTATGGAGTTTACTTACTTTAAGTGATGATAAAGAATTTACAAATGAGTTAGCAAATTTAGTAATTGGAGATGATGGTACAGGAAACTTGAAGACAAAAATTGTAATTACAGTACAAGATAATATTACTACCACAATAGCAATAGAAGGAGAAGAATATTCTAGAAATATAAAAAATAATGGTGAAGTCGGTTTAGAAGGCACCATAGATGGAATATCAGAAAAACCAACAGAAGAAAAAACTTTTACATCAGAAGATGTTCAAGATGGATTATTTTTTAAGACAACAGTAACGACAGCGGTAAATTCTACATATATAGATGTAACATATGCAGATACTTGGGTTATTAAATATGAAAACAGTTATAATAATAAAAAAGAAGCACTTGCAGAAGTATACAACCAAGAAAATTTACTTGAAGATGAAGAAGAGTATGAACTAATGTATACAACTATTATGCGGAAGACCACAAGACTCACAAGAAGATATGTTAGCACAAGATGATAAATTAATAGATATATTGAATAATAGTAAAGAGTCATTAAAACAAAGATATGCAGAAAAAGTTTTGCAAAATCAAATTAGACAAATCTTAAATGGTATAATTGGAGAGCAAGATAGTTTATCTAATCTATTAATAAAATATATTGAAAAAAATATGAATACTATAGTAAGAGATATATATAAATATAGCAACAGACAAGATTATTTAAATGCACTTAACAGTATGTTACAACAAGCATTAAACAATTTGGAATTGACAGAAAGAGATGTATTAAAACTACAGCAAATATGTGAAATGACTTGGGATAGTTTTAATCCACAAAGAGAAACTTTATTAAATGCTGCAGTAACTGTAGAAATAACTGATTTAAATATAGAACATTTTGAAAAAAACATTAATAGAACTGGAAAAAATTCATTGAGTCAATCTTCAAATAAATATACACAATTAGGAGCAAAGGTAACAGAAAAGATAGATAAAGATTCGGAAGAGCCAAATTTTATTACAATATTTAAAGATTCTGAACTTAGTAAAAAAATGATATTAAGTGTACCAGAATGGTTGTTTACATTCTTAGCTGAACATGAAGATACAGCCAATATGGTGGATGTTATGAAATGGCTACTGGGAATTGTAACTGAAGATAAGAATTTACAAGGAATTACTGTGCCATGGTTAAGCTTAATATCGAATAATCAATTTATTGATTTCGAATTTTCAGGATTGGAAGGGTATTTAAAACAATTTTCACACTCAGGTGAAGCTCCAATGTATAATAATGGAGAAAAAGTAGAGGGTAAACAATTTTATAGAGTTTACGATGATAGTGTTCATTTAGCAACAATAGGAACAGGAGATATTTGTTTGAAATATCATCATGAAAAATTTGCTTCTGCAGGTTATGTTTTGGAAATAAGGGATGGGCAAAATCCTAGAGTTTGGAAAGAAGAAAACATAGAAAAATATTTAAAAGACAGATTAGGAAATGATACCTGGACAGTAGAAAATAATAACGTAGGGGATGCTGGGAACCCTAAAGACCCAAATGGAATTTATATAGAAAAAAGCTTTGTAGATAATGTTGCACAAACAATAAGAGATGATGCTTGGAAATTAACAGAAAATTTAATAACAAGTAATCTTGGAGGCAATCCTTTTTCTACACAGCAAATGTATGCATTAGTATCAATTACTTATGGAAGAACTTTTAAATTTGTTGAAAAAATTCTTAATACATATAAAGAAGGACTAGCTATTTACAGTCAAGGCTCATGGGAGCATAATAAATATATTTGGGATAATTATTTTTATAGTATCGATAAAAATGGATCTACTGCATATTGTAAAGGCAATGACGCTAGAATGGAAACATACATAAAAGGTACTTATGATTTTTCCGCATCTGGTGGAGTATTTGGAAGGACTACTTTGAAATATTACACAAGTGAACAAATTGCAGAAGCATTTCCAACATGCACAATTCCATTGTCAAGAACTACAGCAAATGAAGAGGAAATTTTTACATATGAAGAATCTGAAAATATAGTAAATAAGGTTATTACATTAGCAAGATCAAAATTAGGCTGTGGATATAGTAATGATGATAGAATAGGTCCATATCATTTTGATTGTTCTGGATTAATTTATTGGTGCTACAAAGTTAATTGCGGTATAAATGTACCAGGAACTACTTTAGGTTATTATGAGAGTCAATGGGATAATAAAAAAATCTATGAGAATACAGCTGGACTTACTGAAAGTGAGTGCAATACATATTTAAAACCAGGAGATGTATTGGTATGGAATAATTTAGATGGAGAGCATCGGACATGCTGCATTATATATTGGAAATGGCAATATTATACATGCAATTACAAAAGGTGTTAGTGAAAGTAATTTATCAAAATGGCAAAATTCTAATATCCCACAAGGTAAAGGGTTTACTAGAATATATAGATTTTGGGACTAAAAATGTGAAGGAGTAAATTATGAAATATAATGGTTTAATTAAAAGTATTATTATA
>SFKP01000019.1 GCA_004553715.1 Clostridiales bacterium | reverse complement strand
ATCTTGCTGTCGGTTGGACATTTTCTTTTCTTAGGCTAAAGCACGAAAAGAAAAGTGCAACCGACACGTGGAGCTACTAATTTGAAAATTTTGGTCTGAGCATTAACGATAAACAAAACAACTTGCAAATAATTAGTAGACAAAATGCAAAAAAAATGTTATATTATGTAAGAAAAGATGAAATTTAAGCTTAAAGAATTGAAAGGAAGACATATGGAAAAAGAGTATGAACAAGCTGTTAAAATACTTAAAAACAACCACCAAGAAACAATCATTCCTATTATGGAAAAGCTAAATGAGAACAAAAAAGAGATTTTAGCAGAACAAATTTTAAATATAGATTTTAAAGAAATTAATTTTCTATATGATAAGACAAAAACAGATTATTCAAGCAATTTTGAAAATATAGAGAAAATAAAAGCAATAAATCCAGACGATTTATCAATACAAGAAATAAACGAATATTTGCAAATAGGAAAAACAGCAATTACAAATGGCAAATTTTGTGTTGCAATAATGGCAGGAGGGCAAGGCTCTAGGCTAGGCCATGATGGACCAAAAGGAACTTTTAAAATAGATATAGAAGAAAACGGGAAATACCTGTTTGAATTATTAATAGACAAATTAAGAAAAGCAAAGAAAAAGTACGGAGTTTATATTGATTGCTATATAATGACTAGTGAAGATAATAACGAAGAAACAGTAAAGTTTTTCGAGAAAAATAAATATTTTGGATATCCAAAAACACATGTTAAATTTTTCAAACAAAATTCCACTTTAGTTATAGATAAAAATGGGAAAATTGTAATTGGTGAGGATTATAAAATAAAGACTTGTTCTAATGGTAATGGCGAAATTTTTAGTTCAATGGCAAAGCAAGGTATTATTGATGAGATGAAACGAAAAAAAATAGAATGGGTATTTATTGGAGCAGTTGATAATATTTTATTACAATTAGTAGATACTATGCTATTAGGAGCAGCAATAAAAAATAAAGAAATGATTGCAACAAGAACGGTTTTGAAAAATGCTCCCCATGAGAATGTTGGTGTATTTTGCAAACAAAATGGAAAAGTAAAGGTTATAGAATACACAGAAATGCCAAAAAAATTAGCAGAAGAGGTAAATGAAAAAGGAGAATTGGTTTTTGGAGAAGCTCATATCATGTGTAATCTATTTAATATAGAAGCATTAGAAAAAGCATCAACTAAAAACCTAGAATATCATGTAGCATACAAAAAAATTACTTATTTAGATGAAAATGGTATTTTAGTAAGACCAACAGAACCGAATTGTTATAAATTCGAGAGATTTATATTTGATGCGTTTACCTTGTTTGACAATATTTTAGTGTTAAGAGGAAAACGTGAAGAGTGTTTTGCACCAATAAAAAATGCTGAAGGAATAGATAGTCCTAAAACTGCAAAAGCCTTATATGAAAATTATATGAATAATATAAAAAACAAAAATATAAAAAAATAAAAGGAGGAATTGTTTATGGCAGGAAACAGAGCAAAAGGAAAGAGATATGATGATGAACCAAAATTAAATTACAAAAAGGTATTTTTAACAGTAATTGTTTTAATATTAATTGTCTATGCTTTTATTTATTTATTAAAACCAGAAACTGCTAAAGAAGAGATTACAAACAAAAGATACTTTTCAATGTATCAAAATGGAAAATGGGGAGTTATTGATGAAGCTGGGAATATTGTAATTTCGGCAAATTATGATGAAATGATATTAGTGCCAGATGCAAGTAAAGATATATTTATATATACTTATGATATAGATGAAGAAACAGGAACGTATAAAACTAAAGCAATGAATTCAAAAAAAGAACCATTATTTACAAATTATGATTTGGTAGAAGTAATTGACAATTATGATTCTAAACAAAATATATGGTATGAAAGCGAAGTATTAAAAGTAAATAAAAATGGAAAATATGGACTAATTGATTTAGAAGGAAATGAAGTCCTTAGTTGTAAGTACGATAAGATAACTTCTTTTAAAGGAGTAGAAGAAAACCTTATAATAGAACTAGAAGGAAAAGTTGGACTAGTAAATTTAAAGGGACAAGTTATAATAGATACAAATTACAAAGCCATTTCTGAATTAAAAGAAGGATATAAGAGTGAATACATAATAGAAAATGAAGAAGGACTAAAAGGAATAATAAGTACTAGTGGAAACATAATAATAGAACCAAAATATAAAGAAATAAAATACATTGATAGTAGCTCGTATTTTGCTGTATATGATGAAGCTTGGAAGATTATAAACACTAAAGATGAAGCATTTTTGGTAGCAATTTATGATGAGATTAAAAATATAAAAGGTGAAAATGTAATTGTAAAAAAAGATGGTAAATATGGACTTACATCAATTTCTGGAGAAGTAAAAATAGAAAATCAATTTGAAGATTTAAGTTATGCATTTTCAATATATTATATTGCAAAAAAAGATAATCAATATGGAATTATAAATTTAAATGGAGAAACTATTATTCCATTTGAATATCTAAATATGTATTATGTAGAAGATGGAAGCTTTATTGTTGCAGATAAAACAGAGCTAGAAACAGTAGCGTTTGACAGCAATTTATCACAAAAATTTATCGGAATTATTTCTGAAATAAATAAAGAAAAAGGCTATATAAGAGTATATGACAATGAAAATTACAAATACTATAACTTTAAATTTGAAGAAAAAACAGCACAAGATTTCCTAACAAAAAACAACTTATTTTTAAGCAAAAAAGATGGAAAATATGGATATTTAGATAGAGAAGGAAATCAAGTAGTAGACTATATTTATGAAGATGCCACAGAGCAAAATGAGTATGGATTTGCAGCAGTTAAATTAAATGGAAAATGGGGAAGTATTGATAAAATAGGTAAAAGAGTATTAGAACCGTCAGTAGATTTAGATAATTCTTTGTATATAGACTTCTTAGGTAGCTGGCATTTAAGCAGTAGTGGGTTGTATTATACCAAATAGTATCAAGGAGGGCGAATAAAATGAGAACATTATGTGGAACAGATATAATAGAAATATCAAGAATACAGAAGTCAATAGAAAAATCTGGAGAAAATTTTATAAAACTAATTTATACGCCCAATGAAATAAAATATTGCGAAAGCAAAAAGGCTGCGAAGTATTATCATTATGCAGGTAGATTTGCGGCAAAAGAAGCAATATTTAAGGCTGTTTCTACCTTACTAGATGATAAGTTTGATATTAGTTGGCAAAATGCAGAAGTAGTAAATGATGAAAACCGGAAATCCTAAAGTAGTATTTTTAAATACTAAAATTAAGGGATTAAAAAGTATAAATATAAGCATTTCACATTGCAAGGAATATGCTATTGCAATGGTTATAGTACAAGCAGACTAAAACTTATAGATGGAGAGATATGAAAAGAGTAGAGTTTTTTGATTCGCATTCACATTACAATGATGAAAAATTTGATAGTATAAGAGATAAATTAATTGAAGATACATATTTTGCAGGTGTCACAAAATTTATTTGTGCGGGTTATGATATACCATCTTCAAAACTTGCTATTGAACTTGCTGAAAAATATAGCTATATATATGCAATTTGTGGAATATCTCCAAACGACATAGAAGATATTCAAGATGAAGATTATAATGAAATAATAGACATTGCTAGAAATAAAAAAGTAGTTGCAATAGGAGAAATTGGATTAGACTATTATTGGAACAAAGAAAATAGCAAGAAGCAAAAACAAGCTTTTATTAAACAAATAGACATCGCAAATAATTTAAATTTGCCAATTGTTATACATACAAGAGATGCTATAATAGATACCATAGATATTTTAAAAAACAAGATAAACTGTATAAATAAAGGAGTTTTCCATTGCTGCCCACAAAATATAGAACTTATTAAAGAGGCTTTAAAGCTAGGATTTTATATTTCATTTGCAGGACCGATTACTTTTAAAAATGCTAAAAATGCGGACACAGTAATAAAAGAAGTTCCAATGGACCGAATACTTATAGAAACAGACTCTCCATATTTAAGCCCAGAGCCATTAAGGGGTACTTTAAATGATTCAAGGAATGTTAAATATGTTGCTGAAAAAATAGCAAAAGTAAAAGAATTATCAATAGAAGAAGTAGCAAATAAAACTTATGAAAATGCAAAAAAGATTTTTAAAATAGAATAAAGATATCCTCCATAAAATTTGGAGGATATCTTTTATTTATCAAAACTAATCTTAACATTTTTCTTTGCTTCTTCGCTATCTACTTTAAAGAATTCTGAAGCTTCAAAGTGGAACATAGATGCTATGATATTTGAAGGGAAAACTTCTAATTTAGTATTATATCTTGTAACGGTATCATTATAAAATTGTCTTGAAAAAGCAATTTTATTTTCTGTATTTTGTAATTCTTCTTGTAATTCAGAGAAATTTTGATTAGCTTTTAAATCAGGGTAATTTTCAGAAACAGCCATAATAGTTTTTAATGCACCAGAAAGTTCATTATTTAATTCTGATTTTTCACTAACAGTAGAAGCTTTAGCCCATGAAGTTCTAAGCTCTGTTACTTTAGTTAAAACATCTTCTTCGTGTTTCATATAGCCTTTTACAGTTTCTAATAAATTAGGGATTAAATCAAATCTTCTTTGTAACTGAACATCAATTTGACTCCAAGCATTTTTTACTTTTAATCTTAATTGGACTAATGTATTATATAAAGATATTACAAAAACAACAAGAAGAACAATAATTATTAAAGCAATTAACATTTACAAAAGACCTCCTTTTTAATATTTATTTACAATTAGATTATAGCATATCTTACTTAATCTATGCAAGTATAATTCAATTTATAATTTGTTAATGTTAAGACCCCAATTTTTAAATTAGCTCCACGTGTTGGTTGCACTTTTCTTTTTGTGCTTTATCCTAAGAAAAGAAAATGTCCAACCGACAGCAAGATGGAGCGGATTATATATTAATTAGTCTAAACTGTAACTATAATTTATAAAAAATTTTCAAAAATGCTTGCTTTTTGATTTGTTATATGCTAATATAGCACAAGGGTGCAAAAAATATGAAGAATTTTGTAATAAAGAGAACAAAATCAATATCAAACTTATTCTTAGATTCTTTCATATTTTATTATATTATTTTTTCTATTATTCATTAAATATTATTATTTGATGAATTTTTTTTGTGCTTTAAAAAATATATAAGGAGGAAGATATGGAGGAGAAAAAATTACTTTTAGATGTTAACGAAAAGCCAACTATTGGTAAATGGATAGTTTTGGCATTGCAACATGTTTTTGCAATGTTTGGGGCTACAATATTAGTACCCATTTTAGTAAATTCGGGAGCTGGGGAAGAGGTACTTACAATACCTGTTGCACTTGTTTCATCAGGAATAGGAACATTAATTTACATACTATGCACAAGAGGTAAATCACCAGTTTATTTAGGTAGCTCATTTGCTTTTATTTCACCATTAATTGCAGCATACATAAAAGGTGGAATTTCTGGAGCAATGACAGGAATTATGGTAGTAGGTTTAATCTATGTGATATTTGCATTGATCATTAAATTAATAGGTAAAAATTGGATTGACAAATTATTACCACCAATTGTTATTGGACCTATGATAATGATTATCGGTTTAGGACTAGCACCATCTGCAGTAAGTCAAATTGGAATAAGTAGTGGATCGGTTATCGAATGGAAAACATTACTTGTTGCATTAATTACTTTCCTTACAACAGCAATTGTTGCAGTAAGAGGAAAAGGATTTTTAAAAATAATACCATTCTTAGTAGGAATTGTAGTAGGATATATTTCATCAATTTGTTTTGGGTTAGTAGATTTTACAGCAGTTTCAGAAGCATCAATTGTAGGTATTCCACATTTTGTAATACCATTTTTACATTATACACCAAGCTTTTCAGCAATATTAACAATTGCACCAATTGCATTAGTAACAATGGCAGAGCATATTGGAGACCATACAGCATTAAGTTCAATTATTGATAAAGATTTATTAAGAGAACCAGGTTTAGACAAAACTTTAATGGGTGATGGTATTGCAACATTTGTTGCAGGTTTAATTGGAGGACCAGCAAATACCACTTATGGAGAAAATACATCAGTTGTAGGGATGACAAAAGTAGCTTCAGTTTGGGTAATAGGTCTTGCTGCAATAATTGCAATTTTATTAGGATTTTGCAGTAAATTTACTGCACTAATCTCAACAATTCCAAATGCAGTTTTGGGAGGAGTTTCACTACTTCTATATGGATTTATAGCAGTAAATGGTTTAAAAGTTTTAGTAAAAAATCAAATAGATTTTGGAAAAACTAAGAATGTACTTGTAGCTTCTGCAATGTTGGTATTAGGATTAGGAGGAGCAGCAATATCAATAGTAAATGGAGATTTATCAATAACAATTACAGGAATGAGCTTAGCTGCAATAGTAGGAATTTTACTAAATTTATTCTTACCAGATGAGGAAGAAGAAGTTATAAATAAAAATAGTGACAAAAAACCTAAAGCAAAAAAGGGTAAAAAAGAAAAAGTAATGGCATAAAAATATATACACAAAAAAGAAGTTAATTATAATTTAACTTCTTTTTTGTTCAAATAATTTAATATTCCAGCATCAGTTTTAAAATTAAAGCACAGTTTATAACTACATAATTCTTGAGTAGATTTTTTAAATTTTTTATTTATATCATATTTTCCGATATTTGCCATCGCCTATAATTGGAAGACCAATATGAGCTAAATGCGCACGAATTTGATGAGTTCTGCCAGTATGCAATTTAACTTCTAAAGTGCTTGTTTTAGAGGATTTATTTATATCTAAAACTTTATATGACGTTAGAATTTTTATATAACCTTTTTTCGGAGTATCAGATATATATACTAAAGATTTTTTGCTATCTTTAAATAAATAGGCTTCTAAAGTAGCTTCTTGTTTCTCTGGAATTCCATAAACTTGGCATTTATAATATTTATCAATTTCACCCAATTTAAACTTCTCTAATAAAATATCAAGAGCATTATTATTTTTTGCAAATAAAACTAAACCTGTAGTATTTCTATCTATTCTGTGGCAAGGCATAATGAAATCGTATTCTTGTGATAGAATTGTTGCTAAGGTAGTTTTTCCTTTGTCTTCTGAAACTACTTCAATATCAATTGGCTTTGATACAATAAGAATATTTTCATCTTCATATACTTTTTGAAACTCTATTTGTTTATAAAGATATTTATCAGTAATATAGATAGTTACTTCGTCATCATTAAACACTTTAACATTTTCGCGAATTCTAACATTATTAATGATGATGTCTTTATTCCTAAGAGCCTTGAAAATAGTGGATTTTGTTAGACCATCAAAATTTGCTTGAAGGTAATCGATTAAATTATAATTATTATATTTTTTTTCAACAACTAAATTTTTCATATAATAAATTATACTATAAAAATTATTGTATAGCAAATACCTTGTACATTTTATGGTATTGTATAAAAACCCGCTCCATTCCAGTGGAGCGGGTATATCTATACAAAGCATTATCTACTGACTTTTAATGCTATTTTTATAATATTTATTTAATTTTTCTTGTGCTAAATAGTTAATTGTTCCAGCAGGGAAATGTCCTTGTTCATTTTTCTTGCCAGCAGGTACACCAGTTAAAATTTCAATTCCCTCATCTATTGTTGAAACCGCATATATATGGAATTTTCCGCACTTTACGGCTTCAATTATTTCTTCTGATAAATGCAAATTCCTTATATTTTGAATAGGAATTATTACACCTTGTTCATCATTCAGACCACGTAATTTACAGATATGGTAGAATCCTTCTATTTTCTCATTAACTCCACCAATAGGTTGGATTAATCCTTTTTGATTGACAGAACCTGTGACTGCGATAGATTGCTTGATAGGTATTCCTGACAAGCTAGAAAGTATAGCATAAGCTTCTGTACTAGAAGCACTATCTCCATCAACACCACCATAAAGTTGTTCAAAACAAATACTTGCAGTTAATGATAAAGGTACTTCCTGTGCAAATTTTTCACCTAAATATCCTGCTAAGATTAGAACACCTTTTGAGTGAGTAGAACCAGACAATTCAACTTCTCTTTCAATATTTACAATGCCGGTTTTACCCATATAAGTATTTGCAGTAATTTTTGCTGGTTTTCCAAAAGTATAATCTCCAATAGTCATAACGGTTAATCCGTTAATAACACCAACTTCACTACCTTCAGTTTCAATAAGTAAAGTGTTATCTTTAATCATTTCAGAATATTTTTCATCATATTGTTTAACTCTTTCTGTCCTTTGAGATAGAGCCATATTAATAAAATTATCTGTTATAACTTTTTTCTTTGAAAGTTTTGCCCAAGTAGAGGCTTCTGAAACAATTTCACCAATTTCACTAAAATGTGTTGAAAGTTTTTCTTTGTCTCCAGCAAGATATGAAGCAAATTCTACAACCTTTGCCATAGCAGTTCTATCTAAAGGTAAACATTCTTCTTTTTCACAATATCCATGGATGAATTGTGAAAGCTTTTTGATATTATCAATATTTCTAGGAGCAGATTCTTCAAATTCTGCTTTTATTTTAAATAGTTTTTTAAAATCAGGGTCTATTGCAAGTAAAGTGTGGTAAATATTGGCATCTCCAAGCAATAAAACTTTTACATTTAGAGGGATAGGTTCTGGTTTTAAAGAAATCATAACCATATATGAACGCTGTTCAGTGTTATTTTCAATACTTATTTCTTTTACTAATAAAGCTTTTTTAAGAGCATCATAAGAAATAGGATTGTCTAAAAGATCTTTTGCTTGTAAAATGATATAACCACCATTTGCTTGATGTAACAACCCAGGTTTAATCATTGTATAATCAGTTTTTAGTGTTCCATATTGATTTTCATATTCAAGTTTTCCAAATAAATTATGGTATAAATAGTTAGAATCCATAATTACTGGAGCACCTTCTAACTTACTATTGTCCACAAAAAGATTTACTCTATAGTTAAGCCAAGGCTTTTCAGTTTCTGGTTTAATATTTGGATTATTTGATGGAGTACTTACTTCGTGGATAAAGCAATTTAAATTTTTTAATACATCTTTTTTTATATCATCTAAAAATTTTACAATTTTTTTATTCTTTTTATATAATGTTCGTAATGGATTAATATGAGCATTTATGGTTAGAAGTGCAATATTAGATTGCCATTCTTCAACCTTTTTATCAGATTCTTTTTCAATTGATTTGATTTGTGTAATTGCTGAAATAATTTGATCTTGAACAACATTAGATTTTTCTTCAAAATCTTTTTTTACATCTTCATCTAATTTTTCAAACTCATCTTCTTCAATGGTTTTACCATCAATTACAGGCATCATATATATTCCGTTTGGAGCTGTTTTTACTTGAAATCCATATTTTAGTGATTCTTTATTTAAAGAATCTAAAAGTTTTGTTCTTTTCTGCTCAAAGCTTTGTTTTATAAGATTCTTTTCTTTTTCAAAATCTTCATTTGTGAAGGTTCTTTGTAGATATTTTTTTATATCATCAATAAAAGAGTCCATTGCTTCTTTGAAATCTTTACCCGTACCAGCAGGAAGTGAAACTGCAACAGGTTCATTTGGATTATCAAAGTTATATATATAACACCAGTCATCGGGTACCTTTTTGGTAGATGCGAATTCTGATACGCGTCTTTTGGTATACATTGTTTTGCCAACGCCAGCGGGACCTTCCAAATATAGGTTATAGCCTTTGGTATTGATATTTAATCCAAATTCGATTGCGTTTATTCCGGCGATCTTGACCATAAACAGATTCTAAATTATCAACCTCTGAAGTTGTTTCAAAATCAAATATGTCAGGATTACATATATTTTTTAAATCTTTGTATTGTAATTCATTTTTCTTCATTTGTTTCCTCCCTAAAGAATAATGTCATAATAAGTGCATTATCCTTATTATTATAATATTTTTTCCTTGTACCAAGGATTTTAAAACCGTATTTTAAATATAATTCTTTTGCAATATAATTATTTTCATTAACCTCTAATGTTAACGAATCTTTATTATAAGATTTTGCAGTATTTATTAGATGTTCTAATAAAATTTTGCTATAACCGTTTGCCTCTATAGGCTTTTTTTATTACAATATTTGTTAAATGAATATCGTCTACTGATTCCCAAAGCCCTGCAAAACCAACAATTTCAGTTTCCTTTTTTATTAGAAAGAATATAGAATGTTCATTTTCTAATTCACTTTTTAAAATATTAATATTCCAAAAGTCATCAAAATCAGTTTGCAAATTAGAAGTTATTTTATCTAAATCCTCCAACTGCATTTTTTGAATTAAAACATCATTCATTAGAAGGTTTCATCCTTTCGGCTTGAGATTTTCTAAGGTAAAGAGGTAAAATAGAGTCTGCAGATTCTATTTTACCATTAATATATTTATTGTATGCTAGAATACCAACATTTTTAGCATGAATAAGGTTATCTAAAGCAATATTTGAAATAGTTTCTTTATGAAGCTCGGCACCATCACCTACAAAAACTATATTTGGATATATTTTCAAGGAATCTAAAATAGTGTTAAAATCATCTGCTAAATAATTACCTTGTAAAAGATGTGACTTATCAAAAACACCAGCATAAACTTGATTGTTCCTTGCATCTATTAATGAACAAATGTAATCGAAATTGCTTTTAACATTAAGAGAAAGGGATTCTAATGAGGTAATAGAAACAACTGGGATATTTAGAGCTTCAGCAATACCTTTAACAAGTGATATACCGAATTCTAATACCTGTAAAAGAACCGAGGACCATTATCACAAGCAATTAACTCTATATCAGATATATCCACATTTGTTTCTTTAAGTAATTTATCTATAAGTGGAAGCAGATTTTCTGAATGAGTTTTTTCATCTATAATATTTAATTCTTTTATACAAACATCATTATCTAGTAAGGCAACAGAGCAAACTTTGCTGGAAGTAGAAATTGCTAAAATTTTCATTAAAATAACTCCTTAATAACATTTTCTAAGCGAGTAGAATTAGGACTAATATCAAAAGTTCTTAAATTAAGATTATTTTCATCTTTCAAAATAGTAATTTTAATAAAATCTTTTGGAATAATATCCTCGATAATATCTCCCCATTCTATTATAGAAATGCCATTTTCAAAATATTCTAGACCACCGATTGCAAAAAATTCATCAACATCTGATAATCTATATACATCAAAATGATATATGTTTATATTTTGAGTATTATATTCATTTACAATAGTAAAAGTAGGGCTAGAAATTTCATCTTGTAAGTTCCAAAAAGATAGGAGCCCTTCAGTAAATTTAGTCTTACCAGCTCCTAAATCTCCTACTAGCAATATAATATCGCCAATATTAAGTCTAGAAGCAAGTTTATATGCAAATTGTTTAGTTTCATCTTCGCTATGCGAAATAAATTTATACATATACTCACCTGCACCATTATTTTATATTAGATAAATATATTTGTAAATAAAAAAAGAAAAAATTTTTAAAAAAATATTGACAAACCTAAAAAAAACCTCTATAATATAAAACTGTAGCAAGTAATGCAGGTGTAGTTCAATGGTAGAACCTCAGCCTTCCAAGCTGATGACGTGGGTTCGATTCCCACTACCTGCTCCATTTGAAAACAACTCACGAACTATTATGGTTTGTGAGTTGTTATTTTGTCCATAGTCAGGCTTGAAGGCTTGTTCTACCAAATGTAAATATAGCGTTCTTTTTCTGAACAAAGGAACGGACTTTTTGTTCAATGAATAATAAAAAATGATTGTTAATATATTTATATTAACAATTTTTTTATATAAGGAAGGTATCAAAAGATGTCAACAACTAATATTAGCAGAAAAAAGCGTATAAGAAATATGTTTTATATAATATTAACAATTTGTACATTGTTAATTATAAGAATTGGATATTTACAGTTAGTAGAAGGTTCAGAATTACAATCAATGGCATATGCAAGGCAAACTTTGAATAGAAAAATTAACCCTAAAAGAGGAACTATTTTCGATTGTAGTGGTAAAATAGCATTTGCTGTTAGTGCTAGCACAGAAACGATATCAGTAAATCCTACAAATATACCTAAAGAGCAAAAAGAAAAATGTGCACGAGTAATTAGCGATATATTTTCATTAGATTATGAAGAGGTTTTAAAAAAGGTTTCTAAAAACAGCTCAATAGAAACAATTGTAAAAAAAGTAGATAAAGATTTAACAGATAAACTAAGAGTTTGGATGGAAGAAAACGATATAACAGAAGGAATAAATATTGATGAAGATACAAAAAGATATTATCCATATAGTACGCTTGCTTCTAATATTATTGGCTTTACAGGAAGTGATAACCAAGGATTAGAAGGCCTAGAAAGTGCATATGATGATATATTAAAAGGAACACCTGGGAAAATATTAAAATTAAGAAGTGCAACAGGGGGAAGCTTGCAGAATGAAGGCGAAGACTATGTTGCAGCAATAGATGGAGATGACATCATATTAACTATAGATATGACAATTCAATCAATTGCTGAAAAATATCTTATGCAAATGTGTATAGATAACGTTTGTACAGATGGTGGAAATATTATAATAATGAATCCTAAAAACGGAGATATTTTGGCAATGGCAAATTACCCAAATTATGATTTGAACAATCCATATACTATAAATGATGAAAATTTAAAAGCAGTATGGCAAGAATTATCATCAAAAGAAAAAACAGAAAACCTTCAAAAAATGTGGAGAAATAAAGCAATATCAGATACATATGAGCCGGGGTCTACTTTTAAGCTTCTTACAGCGTCTGCAGCACTAGAAGAAGGAATTACTGATACTGATAGAAGTGGTGAGTTTTGCTGTTCAGGTTCTATTAATATTGCAGGTACGAAAATTAGATGCTGGAGGTATTATAGACCACATGGATCTCAAAGTTTAAGAGAAGCTTTGATGAATTCGTGTAATCCTGTGTTTATTGGATTAGGGCAAAAAATAGGAGTAGATAAATACTATGAATATCTTGAAAAATTTGGATTATTAAAAAAAACAGGGATAGACTTACCAGGAGAAGCTGGAAGTATTTTCTTGAAAAAAGAAAAAATAGGACCCGTAGAACTTGCTACAATATCATTTGGTCAAAGATTTGAAATTACGCCAATTCAAATGATAAAACTAGTAGGAACAATTGCAAACAATGGTAAAGAGGTAAATCCTAGAATTGTAAAAGCAACAGTAGATGGTAAAACAAAAGAAGTAAAAGAAATACTAATAGAAGAAGGAGAACAGGTAATTTCAGAAGAGAATGCAAAAAAAGTATTAAGTATGATGGAATCTGTTGTTGAAGAAGGGACAGGGAAAAATGCACAAGTAGCAGGATATGCAATAGGCGGAAAAACTGGGACATCAGAAGATGGAGTAAATACAGGAAAGTATGTTACATCTTTTGTGGCAGTAGCAGATATTAACGACCCGGAAATTGTAATGATTGTTATATTATACAACCCAACAGGAGTAGGAGGACACCAAGGGGGTGTTGTTGCAGCACCACTTGCAGGTGAAGTTCTCGCAGAAGTATTACCATATTTAGAAATAAAAAAACAAGAAGAAGAAAAAGAATATGTATCAGTTCCAGAAGTGACAGGCTTAAGTGTTAAAGAGGCTAAGAAGATTTTAAAAGAATCAAATTTACAAACAATTTTAGAAGAAGATTTGGCTGATGATAGCATAGTAAAAGATCAAATTCCTAAGAAGGGAATACAAGTGGAAAAAGAAACTAAAGTAATTTTGTATTAGATATTGAAAATGGATTAAAATTTGTGATATATTATAAATGAAATATTTTGTAGTTTGTGTGGATATATATATGATGATGACGTTGAAGAAATCAAATTTGAAGATTTACCAGAAGATTGGGTTTGTCCATTATGTGGTGCGGGAAAAGATATGTTTAAAGAAATATAAATAGCAATAAAATGGTGACTTTAGAAGTCACCATTTTATTTGTTTGGTTTATATAACTATTTATTATTCACTAAAAAAGCTAAGTAGTATGCTTTTATCTAAAGTGTAAGCTATAAATAGTGAATAATGTCTGAAAATCGCTAGACAAAAACTTAAGTCCCCATGTCTGAAGGTGTCCATTTGTATTTTTGTACTACATTAACTAAAGATCTAATGTATCTAAAAAAATTATTAAATTTTTTTAAAAAACTATACAAAATAGGAAATTAATTATATAATAAATTGAAATAAAGAAATAAGGAGTTGTTTTAATTTGAAATTAAGAACAATTTTAAATGGCTTAGAAGAATTAAAGGCAAAAGGAAATTTAGATGAAGAAATTACATCAATAGCATATGATTCAAGAAAAGTAAAAGAAGATGGAGTTTTTGTTGCAATAAAAGGATTTAATGTAAATGGGCATGACTATATTGCACAAGCAGTTCAAAAAGGAGTAAAAGCAGTAGTTGTTCAAGATGGAGAAAAAATAAAAAAATCTGATTTTAATGAAGACACAGTAATTGTTGTTGCACCAGATACAAGAATCGCTTTAGCAAAAATGTCAGCAAACTTTTTCGGAAATCCTACAAGAAAATTAAAAACAATTGGGGTTACAGGTACAAAAGGGAAAACGACAACTACATATATGATAAAAGAAATCCTAGAAAAAGCAGGACATAAAGTAGGATTAATAGGAACAATAGCAAATTATATAGGAAATGAAAAAATAGGAGACAACCACAGCAGAACAACACCGGAGAGCTTAGAACTACAAGAAATGTTTTCAAAAATGGTAGAGCAAAATGTTGAAATTGCAGTTATGGAAGTTTCATCACAAAGCTTAAAATTAAATAGAGTATACGGAATAGATTTTGATATGGCAATATTCACAAATTTTACAGAAGACCATATAAGTCCAAATGAACATCCAAATATGGAGGATTATTTTAATTGTAAGTTAGAATTAATAAAAAATGCTAAAAAGAGCTATATAAATGCAGATGACTATAATGTAGCAAAAATTAAAACAATTTTAAAAGATAAAGATATTAGTACTTTTGGAATAGATAATATGGCAGACATGCTTGCTAAAGATGTTACAATAAGAAATACTTCAGTAGATTTTAGAGCAAAAATAAACGGAAAAAATGAAAGGATAAAAGTAGGCATACCAAGTAGATTTACTGTATATAATGCATTAGCAGCATTTTGCGTAGTGAATAATTTTGGAGTTACAATTGATCAAACAAGAGAAGCTTTAGAACAAATAGCAGTACCTGGAAGAATGGAAATGGTACCAAATAAAAAGGGATTAAACATAATGATAGATTATGCACATTCACCAGCAAGCTTAGAGAGTGTATTAAAAGCTGTAAAAGCATATACAAGAGGAAGGGTAATTTCCGTTTTTGGTTGTGGAGGAGATAGAGACACTAAAAAAAGACCAATAATGGGGGAAATATCAGGAAAGAATGCGGCATATACTATAATTACTTCAGATAATGTCAGAACAGAAAATCCAGAAGATATTGTAAAACAAATAGAAGAAGGAATAAAACATACAAAAACACAATATAAAGTAATAGTAGATAGAGAAGAAGCTATAAAATATGCAATATCTATAGCAAACAAAAATGATATGATTGTTTTAAGTGGTAAAGGACACGAAAACTATGAGGAAATTAATGGTAAAAAATATCCATTTGATGAAAGAAAAATAGTACAAAAATATGCATAAACGTATGAAATATTGGAGGGGGGAATTTTAGCTTGTATTTTCAAACAAGAATACTTTTTGTATCTTTTATAGCAACAGTAATTTTATCAATATTTATTATTCCAATATTAAGAAAATTAAAAATTGGGCAAATAGAAAGAGAAGAAGGACCAGAGTCACATTATAGTAAAAAAGGAACACCAACAATGGGTGGTATAATAATTGCAATGGGAATTATTATAGGAACCATTGGAGGATATTTATATTATTCTGTAAAAGAACCTGAAATAGGTAAAAACATTTTGCCACTTTTATTTATAACAATAGGATTTGGATTAATTGGATTTATAGATGATTTTAAAAAATTAGTTCTAAAAAACACAAAAGGATTAAAACCATCTTATAAAATGTTAGGTTTACTTATCATTTCAGTTGTATATACATTATATCTTTTAAAAGGAATAAATTTAGGAACAGAAACATATATCCCATTTCTTAAACAATATGTTTTAATTCCAAGTATAATGTATATTCCTTTTTCAATTTTAGTTATGCTTGCAACTACCAATGCAGTTAATTTAACAGATGGAATAGATGGCTTAAGTACAAGTGTTGCTGCAATTATTACTACAACCTTAACGGTTATTGCAATTATTTTAGATGTAAAAGAAATAGTTGTATTTGGAAGTATAATAGTAGGAGCATGTTTGGGATTTTTAATATTCAACTTAAATACTGCTAAGGTATTTATGGGAGATACTGGATCACTACTTTTGGGTGGCACGATTTCAGCAATGGCATTATATTTAAAAATGCCACTATTACTTTTGATAATAGCAGCTGTTCCGGTTTTAGAAACAATATCTGTAGTTTTACAAGTGGCATATTTTAAGATGACAAAAGGCAAAAGATTATTTAAAATGGCACCAATACACCATCATTTTGAATTATCTGGATGGAAAGAAAATAAAGTGGTTTCAGTTTTTTGTATTGTAACATTTATGTTTTGCATTATTGGATTATATTCAATTTTATAGAGAAGATGAAAGTTGGGAGAATCTAATCATTTCCCAACAGAATATAAATTATCCTTAGAAAGGAATTCGATAAAAATGGGAGCGAAAGAAAAGAACAAAGAAATAAATAAATCGTTTGATTTTATATTATTTATAATAGTTTTATTGTTATTAGCACTGGGAATAACTATGGTACTATCTGCAAGTTCACCATCATCATTATCACAATATGGAAACAGTTATCACTTTGTAGAAAGACAATTAATTGCTGCAATTATTGGAATAATTTTAATGCTTATAATTTCAAAAATTGATTATAAAAAATATGCGAAATGGGCAAATCTATTGTATATATTTTCTACAATACTTTTACTCTTAGTTTTAGTACCGGGATTAAGCAAACCAGCAAATGGTGCGAATAGGTGGATAAAGATTCCAATTTTTGGTTCGCTCCAGCCTTCAGAAATTGCAAAATTAGGGCTAATAATATTTTGTGCAAATTATTTAACAGTAAATAAGAAAAATTTAAAAAGTTTGTGGAAGGGCTTTTTTGCTTTAATAATATTATTGCTAATTCCATTATCTATAATACTAATAATTCAATCACATCTTAGTGCAACATTAATTATTGTATTAGTAATGTCAGTTATGATGATTGTTGCAGGATGTAGGATTTTGTATTTTGCTACATTTGGAACAGCTGGTGCAACTGTTGCAGCAGTTGGGATGTATATAATGGCAAAAGTTTTTGGCAAAGGAAGTTTTAGATTAGAAAGATTAGTATCTTTTATGGATCCATGGAAGGATGTGCAAGGATCAGGTTGGCAGATAGTAAATAGTTTATATGCAATAGGTTCAGGAGGACTATTTGGAGTGGGTTTACGGAAACAGCAGACAAAAATATTTTTACATATCAGAACCACATAATGACTTTATATTTTCAGTATTAGCAGAAGAATTAGGATTTATTGGTTGCGTAGCTGTTATAATATTATTTGCAATATTTATTTGGAGAGGGATAATTATTGCAATGAAGGCTCCAGACATGTTTGGAAGTTTACTTGCAACGGGAATAACTTCTTTAATAGGATTTCAAGCTATAATTAACATAGCAGTTGTTACTGCTTCTATGCCTGTTACAGGAATATCTTTACCATTTTTTAGCTATGGTGGGACATCGCTTATAATACTACTTGCAGCAGTGGGAATTTTGCTTAATATTTCTAGACAATCAGAAAAATTATAATTGTAAAAGGAAAGGTTTCTAGATAATGATTTTTATAGATATGCTAGTTTCTTAGGGAATGTAGCACTTTTCTTTTTCAACAAAGTTTATACATTAGGAGGGAATGAATTAAAAATGAAGGTAATAATTGCAGCTGCCGGAACGGCAGGTCATATTAATCCAGGAATAGCAATAGCAAATAAAATAAAGAAAGAAATCCCAAATTCAAAAATAATATTTATTGGTACAATTAGAGGACTAGAAAATGATTTAGTCCCAAGAGCAGGCTATGAATTAAAAACAATAGAAGCTTATGGAATACAAAAAAGAATAAATATTACAAACATAAAGAATTTTCTAAAAACTATAAAAGGATTTTCAGAAGCAAAAGAAATAATAAAAGAAGAAAAACCAGATTTAGTTATAGGAACAGGTGGATACATCTGTGGGGCAGTTTTAACTGCAGCAGCAAAACAAAATATACCAACAATGCTACATGAAAGCAATGCTTATCCAGGATTAGCCGTAAGAATGCTTGCAAAAAGAACTACTACTATAATGGTTGGATTTAAAGAAGCAAAAGAAAAACTTACAAAAGCAAAAAGAGTGGTACTTACAGGTACTCCTACAAAAATTAGCAATACTAGAATTGATAAAGATAAAGTAAAAAAAGATTTAGGAATAACAAATGATTTACCAATAGTTCTAATTTTTGGTGGTAGCCAAGGAGCTAAAGCAATAAATGATATTGTTTTACAAATAATAAAAAACAAATTAAATAAAAACTATCAGATTATATGGGCTCCAGGTAAAAATCAATATGAAATAATAAAATCTGAACTATTAAAAGAAAATATTGATATCAACAATGTAAAAAATGCAAAGATTATTCCATACATATATAATATGCAAGAAATGATGGCTATTTCAGATTTAATAATTGCAAGAAGCGGGGCAATGACAATAACAGAATTATCAATAATGGAAAAACCAGCAATATTTATACCACTTCCAAGTAGAAATGCAAATAGGCAAGAAGATAATGCAAGAGTACTAGAAAAATTAAATGCAGCAAGAGTAATATTAGAAGAAGACTTAAGCTGTGATAAATTGGAAGAAACAATAGAACAGCTTATTATAGATAGAAAAGAGCTAGAACAAATGGGTAAGAACGGAGCAGAAATTGCAATAGATAATGCAGAAGATAAAATTTTTGAGGAGATAAAAAACATTTTCAAGGGAAGTGATTAATAATGGATTTAAAAGATTTTGAAAAAGAAATTGGATATGAATTTAAAAATAAAGAATTGTTAAAAACTGCATTAAAACATATATCTTATGCACATGAACACAAACAGGAAAGCAATGAAAAACTAGAATTTTTAGGAGATAGTATATTAGAGTTTATAACAAGTAAATTCTTATACAATCATTATATAAATTTAAGAGAAGGAGAAATGACAAAAGTAAGGTCAAGCGTAGTATGTGAAGAGAGTTTATATAAAATTGCATCAAAGCATGGTTTTAATAATTATCTATACCTAGGAAAAGGAGAGCAAGGAAGCGATGGAAGAAACAAAACCGCAATATTAGCAGATAGTGTAGAAGCTGTAATTGCTGCAATTTACTTAGATTCTGATTTAGAACATGCAGAAAAATTTATAATTGACAATTTAAGAGAGGCAATTGATTTTTCAACTAAAAATGTAGGAATGAAAGATTATAAGACAGTTCTTCAAGAAAAATTACAAGTTCATGGAACAGTTAAAATAGAGTATGTTTTAATAGAAGAAAGTGGTCCAAGCCATAGAAAAACTTTTGTATCAGAGGTAAAATGTGATGGCAAAGTTCTTGCACAAGGAACAGGCTATTCTAAAAAAGCTTCTGAAATGGAAGCTGCAAAAAAAGCATTAGAAGTTTTAAAATAAAAATAGGAGAGAAAAATAAATGTCAGAACGATATATAATACCAATATTTGTGCCACATTTAGGGTGTCCGAATGAATGTACTTTTTGTAATCAAAGAAGCATAAGTGGTCAAATGAAAAACATAACAATAGAAGAAGTAAAAGAGCAAATAGAAAAATTTTTAAAGAGCTTTAAAAATGATGATATTGAAAAGGAAATTGCCTTTTTTGGAGGTAGCTTTACTGGGATAGATATGTCATTACAAGAAGATCTTCTTAAAACAGCCTATGAATATATAAAAAATGGGAAAGTATCAGGCATAAGGGTTTCAACAAGACCAGATTATATAGATAAAGAAAGATTATCTTTATTAAAAAAATACGGAGTAAAAGTAATTGAACTAGGTGTTCAATCGACGAATGACTATATTTTAAAAAAGTGTAAAAGAGGACATACTTTTGAAGATGTAAAAAGAGCATCAAAATTAATTAGAAGATATGGTTTTACATTAGGACATCAAATGATGGTGGGACTACCTGAGAGCACAAGGTTAGATGAATTAAAAACAGCAAAAGACTTGGCAAAATTAAAACCAAAAATAGTTAGAATATATCCTGTTTTAGTAATTAAAAATACAGAATTAGAAAAAGATTTTAAGAAAGGTGTATATCAACCAATTTCATTACTACAAGCTGTTGAGACAAGTAAAGAATTATGCTACTTTTTTGCAAAGAAAAAAATTAAAGTAATTAGAATAGGGCTTCAAAACACTGATATAATTACAAAACCAGAGAACTTACATAGTGAGGTCGTAGCAGGTCCATACCATGATGCATTTGGACAATTAGTGGAAGACAGCATTTGGTATGATAAAATTTTAAAAGAAGTAAAAAATTTTAACACCAAAGTAATGGAGGCAGAGCTAGAAGTAAATCCAGAAGACATAAATAGTGTAGTAGGACATAAAAGAGAAAATTTGGGAAAGCTTAAAGATACATACGACTTAAAACTAAAAATTAAGCAAAATGATAAAATAAAGCGAGGAAATTTCAAATTAAAAATTTTAAAAACTTATGAAGATATGCTTGAAATAAATAAATAACAAAAAAATGCCTATAATATATATAGGTGTTTTTTATGCATTTTAAAACAAAAAGGAATATAATATTTTTTAAGAAGAAAATAAAGGAAATGGCAGAATTAATAGTAGGAACAGCAATTATTGCAATAGCTACTTGTTTATTTTTGCTACCAAATAAAATATCAACAGGTGGATTTTCTGGGTTAGGTACTATTTTCTATTATTTATTTAAAATTCCTATTGGAACTGCGATTTTTGCACTCAATATACCAATTTTTATTATGGCATATATAAAAATTGGAAGAAGTTTTTTTTATAATGCAGTAATAGGAACAGTTTTATTATCTGTATTTTTAAATTTGTTTGAAAGATTAACTGTACCTACATCTGATAGGTTTTTAGCGTGCATTTATGGAGGAATAATATCTGGAATTGGAACAGCAATAACTTTAAAAGCAAATGGTTCAACAGGTGGTTCAGAGTTACTGGCAAATATAATAAGCAGATATAAAAAGGACTTAAAAATATCTAATATCATAGTTATAATAGACATTATAATAGTATTTACTAATGTAATAGTATTTAAAGATATTGAAATCGGTTTGTATTCTGCAATTACAATATTTTTATCTGGAAAAATGCTTGATATATTTTTCGAAGGTATTAATTTTGCAAAAATGCTATTAATAATATCTCCTAAATATGAAGAGATATCTTTTGAAATAAACAGTAAAATAAGAAGAGGAACAACTGCAATAAAAGCAGTTGGTATGTATAAAAAACAAGAAAGGACAATTCTTCTTTCAGTAGCGTCAAGACAAGAAATAAGAGAAATAAGAAAACTAGTAAATGAAATAGATCCAAAGGCATTTATAATAATAACAAATGCAAGAGAAGTTTTTGGCGAAGGATTTAAATATATAGGTTTACAATAGATATGTCACAGTAAGTAAAAAATAAAAAATGAGAAATACCAAAAATATGATAAAATGTTTTTAACCACAAAAACTTTTTAAT
>SFKP01000057.1 GCA_004553715.1 Clostridiales bacterium | reverse complement strand
TGATGAATTTATATCAAAAAGTAATAAAGAATATTTAAATTATCTTAATGAAATTTTAAATAATAATGAAATTGGAATTAAATATAAAGAACAAATTAACAAACAAGAATTAGAAAAATTAGAACAAGACTACTTTATATTTTCCACAAAAAAATATGAAGATAATAAATATTCTGAAGCAGATTTACTTATATATATGGAACTAATAAAACAACATTTTTATAGTGATGGAATTATAAATTGTCCATATATTGAAGATAACAACATAGTAGATAACCTACTATTAATACCAAAAACAATTATAAATATTTAATAAAAATAAGAAAGGAATGATTTTATTATGGAAATAACTTATACAAAGCAAGGAGGTTATTTATTGCCAAATTTAACTTTAAAAGAAACTAAAAAAAGAAATATAAACAAATATGGAAGAATGAGACTAGCCTATTTAAAAGAATATATTTTTATATAAATAATCTAAAAAAAGAGGAAAAAATTATCAAAATAATTTAATCCTCTTTTTATATTTTAACCAATATGGGAGTAAAAGTAATGTCTAGCCAGCACTGAATTTGTACTCCCGTACAAATTCTATTATGGGGATTCCCATACCCTCTCTATAAAAAACGAAAGTTATAGTAATGAAAAAAAATAATAAATTAAATATTTCTTTTAATAACAAAAAACTATTTTTATTGAAAGACTTTAATTGATTTTAATAGATATCTAAAAAAAATAATTTAAAGAAAATCTATCATCTTTCATCATAATCTCCGATGTGAATTTATTTCCTGAACTTTAGGCTGTATATTTTTAACTAATTGTTCTGTGTCAACTAAAGTTTGTTTTATTTTATCTGGTGAATATTCATTATATTGAGATCTCGAATTTCCAGAATAATTCATTATTGATTGAAAGATTTGACCTAAATTGCCTAATATTGTCATTATCTCTTTGTCATCAAATCTATCAAAAAAAGTTCCAAAATATTTCTCATTTAATCCTGCTTGAATTGTTGTACTTAAATCTCCAAAAGTTTTACCTACTAGTTCATCACATATTGTTTCAAAAATACCATATTTTGTATTCATTGTACTCCAATAACTATAATCAGCACATATTGGAGGGCACGAATAATTTTGTTTTTTAGGTACATCTATCTTCTTACATAGAAATTGCATTGCTTGAGCAAATTTTTCTACTAGGTATTCTTCCAAACAACTGAAACCAGACAAATATGTATGCATACTTTCCGTTAATTCATTTGGATGCTTATTTTTTATTTCAACAATATGTTTTAACACTTTTTCTTCTAAATCAGTTCTTTCATATGAAGTCATTCCCATTAAAGCATGTCCAAGTTCATGATAACATATATTTGATCTTAATCTATCATTTGTCATAGCAGTATCAAGAATACCTATATCTCTTTTTCTAGTTTGTGAATTAATTCGAGCTATGCCATATGCTCCACCTAATTCTTGTTTACTTTCAATATGAAAGTTTATACCTTCATATTTGCTACTTACTTTATCGGATAATAAACCATTAGTTTTTAAAAAATTTTCAAATAGTATCAAATCAGAATTAAGTAAATTTATTTCAACACTATTTAATTTTCTCATAAACTACTATTCACCACTTTCTTTTATTATTTAAGATATTTAATATCTGATTCACTATTTTTTATAAGATAAATATCATTAGCATTTAAGCCATCTTTAACAAATAGTTCTGGAATATTACATTCTTCATCTTCAATACCTTCTACTTTTAATCTAGCCATAGCTTGATTAAAAGACTTTTCAAGAGAAAATCCAAAGCCAATAGATGAATATAATTGTGATGCAAATATCATTGCGACATCTTCTCTAACAGATGTATTCATACCTATTGTTGCTTCAACGTACTCAACAACACCTTCAGCAATACTAGATGAATAACAATTACTAAATACGACTAACCTTAAATCATCCGTAATAGTATTAACCATTTGTATAATTGCATCTATTCCAACAAGTTTAGGATTATCATTTTTATCATGGAAAACTAACTTTCCATCTTTCGTACCATGTCCTGTAAAATGAATTACTGTAGGATTAACTTCATTTATATACTGAAATAAATCATCTGTTCTAGTAGCCCATTTTGTCACAAAATTTATGGAATCTCTATCAGGTGATTTTTGTATTGATTCAGCAATATCTCTTGCTTCCTTATCTAGACTTAATTTTTGTTGCTCTTTTAATTTTCCTTGTTCATCAGTAAATATAATATCAGGGTTAGAAGCAATAAATAGTATGTTTATCTTATATTTACTTTCTTTTAACTTTCTTATTTCATTTTCGATTTGTATTTGATGCAATCTCTGACATTCAACTTTATCATTAATATTGCTTATTTCCATAGTTCTACTATCTTCTAATCTCTTACGTTCCTTTTCTTGTTCTTTTTGTAATTTTAATTCTTCACTATATAATTCTTTTTCTTTTGTTGCTATCTTTTTATCATAATCAGCTATCCTTTTATCTGCATCACTTTTCTTTTTTTCCTCTCTGCTAATTTCATTGTATTTACTTTTTAATGTGGATGCTGATTTAGTACTTTTCAATTGATTAGATAATCTTATAATCTTTTGACTTGCTGAACTAGCATCGCTAACATATTTGACTCGTTCTTTTTTTAATCTAGCCAATTCTTCTTTTTTTCTTTTTACATTTGAAGAATACAAGTTTATCAATGACATAATTTAACCTCCAGAAATTTAAGCTATGATTATTATACTATAAAATATCAAAATTCTCCATACTGCCATTGAAATTTAATAGCAATTCATATATAATATTTTTAGAAAGAGAACAAGAGAGTTCGTAACTTGTATGTGATTCGCTCCATAATGCGTTTTCGTCGAACTATTTGTAATTATTCATATAAGCGAGTTTGAAGAAAGCAAAAAGTGAATATTATATCACTTATATAAGTCGATTTAGTCGGCTTATTTTTTTTACTTTTTTTACCAAAAGTATATAAAAATAGACTCAAATCATTGAAAAAAGGAGGTTTTTGAGATATGATATCTACAGTTAAAAGAGAAATAGCAATAGAAAAAGAATTACTTTCTAAAATTGAATGGGCTTGCACTTTTAGTAATTGTGAACCAAAGATAAAGAATGGTAATTTGAGAATGGTTGAAAAAACTAATATTGCTTAT
>SFKP01000001.1 GCA_004553715.1 Clostridiales bacterium | reverse complement strand
AAAATAGTATGGTATAATATAATCCATTATAGAAGAAAACCCAAACAATAAATGGGTATTAAATAAAAAGGGGGAAAATAAATAATGAAAAAATTTGGAAATGTATTATGGGGAATAATTTTAATTATTATTGGTTTAATAATAGGAGGAAATGCACTTGGAATAACAAATATCAATATATTTTTTGATGGATGGTGGACATTATTCATTATCATACCATGTTTTATAGGACTATTGAAAGAAGATGAAAAAACAGGAAATTTAATAGGATTACTAATTGGTGTAGCTTTACTTTTAGGATGTCAAAATATTTTAGATTTTGATTTAATATGGAAATTAGCATTTCCTACAATTTTAATAATAATTGGATTGTCAATTATTTTTAAAGACAATTTAGGTGGGAAAGTAAGCAGTGAAATAAAAAAATTAAATGAAAAGAGAAATGGAGAAAATTCATATTGTGCAACATTTTCAGGACAAAATGTAAATTTTGATGGAGAAAAATTTACAGGAGCAGATTTAACAGCTATATTTGGTGGAGTTAAGTGTGATTTAAGAAAAGCTATTATTGAGTCAGATGTAGTTATTAATGCAAGTAGCACATTTGGAGGGATTGATATATATGTACCATCAAATGTCAAAATAAAAACAAAATCAACATCAATATTTGGAGGAGTTGAAAATAAAGCAAATACAACAGAAGATGAAAATAGCCATACAATTTATATAAATGGAACAGTATTATTTGGGGGTGTTGAAGTAAAATGACAACAGCTCAAAAAGTTATTAAATACATAGCTCTCGGTTTTGCCACATTTTTAATTGTTACAATAATATCAGCAATATTAAGTGGCGGATATGCTTTACTAAGAGCATTCGGACTCATTTATGTAGATAAGAACATTGTAACAGAGGAGTTAAAAGTAATATCAAGTGAAGTAAAAGAAATATCAACATTAAAAATAGATTTATCGTGTACAAATCTAGACGTAAAAATAGGAGATAATTTTAAAGTTGAAACTAATAATTCAAAAATAACTTTTACAAATGATAATGGTAGTGTAAAAATAAAAGAGGAAAATCGAAACTGGTTAAATAACAATAAGAAAAGTAATTTAATAATTTATATTCCAAGAGATATGATAGCCATAGATGAGACAAAAATAGAAACAGGAGCTGGGAAAATAAATATAGAAAAATTAAATACACAAAGTCTATATCTTGAATTAGGTGCTGGAGATGTATATATAAAAAATTTAACAGTAACAAAAGAAGCAAAGATTGATGGGGGATTAGGTAGAACAGAATTAAAATCTTGTGAAATAAACAATTTAAAAGCAAATCTAGGAATGGGGGATTTTGTTTTTAATGGTAAATTAACAGGAAAAAATGAAATAGACTCTGGAGTTGGGGCTATTGATATAGACTTAATGGATAATAAAGGAAATTATAAAATTAATGTAAGCAAAGGATTAGGCAATGTTACACTTGATGGTCAAAAACTTGAAATGGATAGAGTTTATGGAACAGGTGAAAACTATTTAGATGTTGATGGTGGTATAGGAGAAATAAAAATAGAATTTAAGGAGGAATAAAAATGGAAAACAAAATATGCCAAAGTTGCGGTATGCCTATAATTTCCAATGAACAATTAGGAACAAATAAAGATAAAAGTAGAAATGAGGATTATTGTATATATTGTTATAAAGATGGCGAATTCATAGATAAAGTTACAATGGAAGAATATATAGAAATGTGTTCTCAATTTGGTTCACAAGCAGGCATGACTAATGAAGAAATGAAAAAGCATTGTAAGAAATTATTTCCGACTTTAAAAAGGTGGAAAGTTAATTAAAGAAAATAGTTAAGAGAAGAAGAAAAGAAAATGAATATAAAAGATTATGGATTTAAAGAAAATTTAAAAAGAAACAATATCAATGGAAGAATTCCAGCAAGAATAATAGCTACACATAAAGACAGATATGAAATTGTATGTGATAAAGGAAATGGATTTGCAAAAATTAAAAGAGGATGTTTTTATGATAATCCAAATTCGGATTATCCGACAACAGGAGATTTTGTATTAATTGAATGGAATGAAAATGGAGAAAGTATGATAACGGAGACATTAAAAAGGGAAAGCTTATTTTCAAGAGTGGCATCTTCAAGTGATAAAAATCACGAATTACATAAACAACATGAACAACTTGTTGCAGCAAATTTTGATTATGTGTTTATAATGCAATCTCTGAATGATAATTTTAACTTGCATAGGATAGAAAGGTATTTGACGTTATCTTGGCAATCTGGAGGAATTCCAGTTATTATTCTTACCAAAAGAGATTTAGTAGAAAATTATATAGCCTATATAAATCAAGTAAAGAATATAGCAATAGGAGTAGATATTTATGCAATAAGTTGCAAAACAGGAGAAGGAATAGAAAATATTAGAAAATATTTTGAAAAAGGAAAAACTATTGTGTTTTTAGGCTCATCTGGTGTTGGCAAATCTACTCTTGTAAATACTTTGTATGGTGAAGAAATAATGAAAACATCTGAAATTAGAGAAGAAGATTCTAGAGGAAGACATACAACAACATCAAGGAATCTAATTATACTACCCAATGGAACAATGATTATAGATACACCAGGAATGAGAGAATTAGGAATGTGGGAGGTATCTGAAGGATTAGATAAAACATTTAAAGATGTAGAGCAATATTTAGGAAAATGTAAGTTCTCAGATTGTACTCATACAAATGAACCTGGTTGTAAAATATTAGAAGCAATAAAAAATGGAGAATTATCACATGATAGGTTTAATTCTTATATTAAATTACAAAATGAAGCAAAGTATAATAATGATAGCGAAAACTATTTAAAAGAGAAAAGAAACAAATTCAAAGATATAGCAAAACATAATAAAGTAAATAAAAAACACTAATAGCAGTTGCCTAATAGTGTTATAATAAATCTTGCCAATACGGGGCATTTCGGCACCTATTGGCATATTAATAATTTTCAAAATTATATTTATTTTTAGGTATTTGTGGCATACTAAGTAGAACAAAATATAGGAGTTGATAGTATGCAGAACATAAAAAAGGAAGACATAGACGTAAAAAAATATTATGGAGAAGATACAGTATTAAAAGTAGAAGAATTTAAAAATAAATATAAAATATCAGAGAATGGATTAGAAACAGAAGAAGCAAAAGAAAAATTAAAAAATCTAGGGCTAAATCAAATAAAACAATCAAAGTCCAAAAAGTGGTACAATTATCTATTATCAAGCTTATTTAGTACTTTTAATAGTATATTATTAGGAATAGGCTTTATTTTAATTTATACAGATATAATTCTGCCAGAAAAGCCAAGTCCAGCAAATATTATAGTAATAATTGCATTAATTATAGTAAGCACATTACTTGAATTTTTTGAGGTATTCCGCTCAAATAAAGCTGCAGACAAGCTAAAAGAACTTGTTGAAACAACAAGTACAGTCATAAGAGATAGTAAAAAAATAAAAGTACCGCTAAAAGAAGTAACATTGGGAGACATTGTACTTTTATCAGCAGGGGATATGATTCCAGCAGACCTTCGTATAATAGAATCCAAAGATTTATATGTAGGACAATCATCTATTACAGGTGAGTCTGATGCAGTAAGAAAAGTTACAAACACAGAATTAGAAGGTATAAATGAAATAGAGAGTATAACAGACTTAGACACAATATGTTTTATGGGAACAAATGTAATAAGTGGAACAGCAAAAGCGGTCGTTATAAAAAAAGGTGATGATACTTATTTCGGAAAAGTTGCATATACTCTAACTCAAGGAAAACCAAAAACTAATTTTCAAAAAGGAATAGAAAGTATTAGCAAACTCCTAGTTCGTTTTATGATAGTTTTAATTCCAATTGTATTTATACTAAATGCTTGGAAACATGACTATATATTATCATTCACATTTGCAGTAGCGATTGCAATAACAATAACACCATTATTATTACAAGTTATTTTATCATCATGCCTTTCAAAAGGTGCAGTAAGGATGTCTAAAAAAAAGACTATAGTAAAAAAGTTAGACTCTATCCAAAACTTTGGGGCAATGAATATTTTATGTACAGATAAAACTGGGACTCTTACAGAAGACAAAATAGTATTGGAAAAATATTTAGATGTATATGGAAATGAAGATATAAGAATATTAAAACATGCATTTTTAAACTCGTATTTTCAAACAGGTCTAAAGGGAAGTATAGATGAGGCTGTAATTAATAGAGCCTTAAAAAATAATTTAAGTAATTTAGTAAATGAGTATAGAAAAGTAGATGAAATCCCCTTTGATTTTACTAGAAGAAGACTATCTATTGTAGTTTCAAATGATGATGGTAAGTTATTGATAACAAAAGGTGCTGTTGAGGAAATATTAAGTATTTGTAATACAATAGATTATAACCATGAGATTATGCCAATAACAAAAGAGATAAAAGACAATATTAGAGAGATTGCAAATAGATTAAATGAAGAAGGATTAAGAGTAGTTGCAGTTTGTCAAAAGAGAAATGTAGATAATATAGAAACATTTAGTGTTGAAGATGAGAAACAAATGTCTTTAGTTGGGTTTGTTGGATTTTTAGACCCACCAAAAGAAAGTGCACGTCTTGCAATAGAAAAATTAAATAATGCTGGAATAAGAGTAATAGTGCTAACTGGAGATAATGCAGCAGTTACAAAAAATATTTGTAAAAAAGTAAATATAAATACAAGTAAATTCGTAACAGGTAGCCAAATAGATAAATTAGCAGATAACGGAGTTTTAAGACTACTTAGAAAATCAAATGTGTTTGTTAAATTAACACCAATACAAAAAGCAAGAATAGTCAGAATTTTAAAGGAAAGTGGAAATGTTGTAGGTTATATGGGAGATGGCATTAATGATGCACCATCACTTACCAATTCAGATGTAGGGGTTTCAGTAGATACAGCAGTTGATATTGCAAAAGAAACAGCAGATATAATCCTTTTAGAAAAAGATTTAAATGTACTTCTAGATGGTGTAACTGAAGGAAGAAGAACTTTTGGGAATCTAATGAAATATATAAAAATGGCGGTAAGCTTTAACTTTGGAGAAGTTATGTCTGTAATAATTGCAAGTGTATTTTTACCTTTCCTACCAGAAACGCCAATACAATTATTAGTAGAAAGCTTATTGTACGATTTTGGACAATTAACTTTACCATTTGATAATGTGGACAAAGAATATCTACAACGTCCTAAAAGATTTGATATAAAGGATCTTAAACACTTTATGCTTTTTATGGGACCATTAAGTTCAGCCTTTGATATGCTGGTGTTTGCATCGCTATGGTTTATATTTAGAATTAGGGAAGCATCAGTATTCCAAACTGTATGGTTTAGTTATAGTATAGTTTCTAACCTTACAGGTATGCACATTATAAGGACTGCTAAAATGCCATTTATACAAAGTAATGCAAATAAAATGGTATATTTCTCATCAATATTATTAAGTATTATAGGAGTATTAGTACCATACACATTCTTAGGTAAAGCAATTGGATTAGTACCAGTAACACTAAATTATTTAAATGTAATAATTGGAGTGACTGCATTATACTGCGTTGCAGCAATATTTGCTAAGAAAATATATATAAAAAAATACGGAGATTGGATTTAAAACATATAAAAATATTCAATTTTACTTGACATTTTTTATAAAAAGAGTATAATGTTAGAGTACTCTAACATTATATGGAGGGAAAATGAAATTAACTAATGTTCAAAAAGAATATTTAAAAACTATCTATTTATTAGAAAAATCTAAAAAAGAAGTGCGTATGACAGATATTGCAAATAAATTAAACAAAACAAAACCTACAGTTAATTATGCTATGAACTCATTAAAAGAGGAAAAACTTATTAATTATGAAGTATATGGACAAATAACATTAACTAATCTAGGTAAGAATGCGGCTGAAAAAGTTTTAGAGGCGTATGATATTGTTTGTTTGTTTTTGACAGAAATATTAAAAATGGACAAAGCAGAGGCTGAGAATGAAGCAAATAAAATAAAAGCAACACTACAAGACGAAACCATAAATAAATTAGCAAAATATACAAACGAGACATTAGGATTACCTAGTTTAGAGTGTGGGTACAATATAAATAATGCAAGATGTTTAAAATGTCTAAGAAGGGAAAGGAAGAATATAAATGGATAATTATTTTGATAATGCTGCAACAACTAGAACAGATGATGAAGTATTAAAAGAAATGCTACCATATTTTAGCCAAAGTTATGGAAATCCATCTTCGATATATAAAATAGGAAGGGAAAATAGAAAAGCAGTTGAGGAGGCAAGAGAAAAAGTTGCAAAAGCAATAAATGCCGAACCAAATGAGATATATTTCACAGCAGGAGGAAGTGAAAGTGATAATACTGCAATAAGAGGTATAGCATATGCATATAAACAAAGAGGAAACCATATTATAACATCTAAAATAGAACATCCAGCAGTATTAGAAACATGTAAACAACTAGAAAAAGAAGGATTTGAGGTTTCATATATTGGAGTAGACGAAAAAGGCATTGTTAATTTAGAAGAATTAAAAAATTCAATAAAAGAGACAACAACATTAATTACAATAATGTTTGCAAATAACGAAATTGGTACAATAGAACCAATAAAAGAAATAGGAAAAATAGCAAAAGAAAATAATATAATCTTCCATACAGATGCAGTACAAGCAGTGGGAAGTGTGAAAATAGATGTAAAAGAAATGAACATAGATAGTTTGTCGCTATCAGGACACAAATTTTATGGACCTAAAGGAATAGGAGCTTTATATGTAAAAAAAAGTGTTAGATTCCAAAAATTTGTAAACGGAGGACATCAAGAAAAAAATAAAAGAGCAGGAACAGAAAATGTTCCAGGAATAGTGGGCCTTGGGAAAGCAATAGAAGTTGCATATAGTAATTTAGAAGAACATAATAAAAAAATAAAAGAATTGAGAGACTATTATGTTGAAGAGGTAAAAAAAAGAATTCCATATATAAAAATAAATGGAGATATGGAAAATAGATTGCCAGGAAATAGTAATATATCTTTTAGATTTATAGAAGGAGAAGGATTGCTTTTAAATTTAGATTTAAAAGGAATATGTGCATCAAGTGGTAGTGCTTGTACATCAGGTTCACTTGATCCATCACACGTGCTTTTAGCAATAGGTTTGCCACATGAAATTGCGCACGGTTCTTTAAGAATAACAATAGGAAAATATAATACTAAAGAAGAGGTAGATTACTTATTAAATAATCTAGAAGAAATAGTATCAAGATTAAGAAATATGTCACCACTATGGGAGGAGTTTATTGAAGGAGGAAATAAATAATGGAAATGTATAATGATAAAGTAATAGAACATTATAGTAACCCAAGAAATGTTGGAGCAATAGAAGATGCGTCAGGAATTGGAGAAGTGGGAAATCCAGTTTGTGGAGATATAATGAAAATGTACTTAAAAATAGAAAATAATATAATTGTAGATGTAAAATTTAAAACTTTTGGATGTGGAGCGGCGATAGCAACAAGTAGTATATCTACAGAAATGATAAAAGGAAAAACAATAGAAGAAGCTTTAAAACTAAGTAATAAAGATGTTGTAAATGAATTAGGAGGGCTACCACCAGTTAAGTTACATTGTTCAGTTCTAGCAGAAGAGGCAATAAGAAATGCAATAGCAGATTATTATAGAAAACAAGGAGGAAAAACAGAAGAAGAAATAGTAGCAATCTGTGGTTTAAAAAACAATGGCGAATGTGCACACTGCCATGATGTACAACCAGAATAATTAATTGTAGAAAACTACATTTTTGTCTTCTATAAAATGGTATTTATAAAAAATTGAAGGGAAAATATATGAAACGAGTTTTATTAGGTATGAGCGGAGGCGTAGATAGTAGTGTCGCCGCTATTTTATTAAAAGAAGCAGGATATGAAGTAATTGGTGCTACAATGAAACTATGGGAAAGTGAAGACGAATATATTGAAGGCGGATGTTGTAACATGAACTCTACAATAGATGCGAAAAGAGTATGTGATGTCTTAGATATTCCACATTATGTATTAAATTTTCAGGAAAAATTTAATACATGTGTAATACAAGATTTTATATCTGAGTATAAAAAATGCAGAACTCCTAACCCATGTATTGAATGCAATAAATATTTGAAGTTTGGTACAATGTATGAAATGGCAAAAAAACTAAATTGTGATTATATTGCAACAGGACATTATGCAAAAATAGAATATAGCGAAAAATATAAGCAATATGTATTAAAAAAATCAAATGCAGGAAAAAAAGACCAAAGTTATGTATTATATAATTTACCAAAACAAATGACAGATAAAGTACTATTTCCATTAGGGAATTTTGAAAATAAAGAACAAATAAGAAAAATTGCTGAAGAGCATAATTTACAAGTAGCAAAAAAGCCAGACAGCGAAGACATATGCTTTATACCAGATGGAGACTATAAAAGATTCTTAGAAACAAATTCTGATTTAAAAGCAGATATTGGAAATATAGTAAATACTGAAGGAAAAATTCTAGGAAAACATCAAGGACTGTATAAATATACAATTGGGCAGAGAAAAGGCCTTGGAATTTCAAATGAGTTTCCACTATTTGTTAAAGGCTTTAATCCAGAAAAAAATGAGTTAATAGTTGGGGAAGAAAAAGAAATATTTTCAAAAGAAGCAATTGCAAATGAAATTAATTTAATATTAATGGATGAAATAACAGCTCCAATGGAAGTAAAAGCAAAAATAAGATATGCTGCAAAAGAAGCAGAGTGTATAATTTATCCGATAGAAGATGGCAAAATAAAAGTAATATTTAATGAACCACAAAGAGCAATAACACCAGGACAATCAATAGTATTTTATATAGATGACATTGTACTAGGAGGAGGGAAAATAATATAAAAAAATATTGCACCCAAAGCTACTTTATAATATAATAAAAGTGTAAAAACAAATATAATATAAAAGGGAGGAATTAATATGGACAAAAAAACAACAGGAATTGTAGCATATTTAACATGGATAGGTTGGTTAATAGCACTTCTAGCAGGTGATAAAGAAGGAGCAAAATTCCATATAAACCAAGCATTAGTTATACTATTATTTTCATTATTATCAATAATACCATGTATTGGATGGATTTGGGGAATTTTTATGATAGTATGTTGGTTTATAGGATTCATTGCAGCAATCAATGAAGAAGAAAAATCAATTCCATTATTAGGAAATATCAGAATAATAAAATAAATTGCATATGAATATAATTGCAAGAAACTGTATGGGCGGGCTCTATGCCAGCCCATAATTTTGTAAAAATTGACGGAGTTTTTTTGTATTATAAAAACAGGAGAAAAAATGGAAAAAAATAAAAAAGACTGGACTTACATTTGTGTTTCTATAGCCACATTAATTATTATATTAATAGCTATAGTTTATATTATATATGTTAATAAATTCATAAAAATACCAGAATGCGCTATATATAAAACTTTTGGTATATATTGTCCTGGGTGTGGTGCAACAAGAGCAGTATATAGTTTATACTATGGTGAAATATTAAAATCAATTTATTATAATCCAATTATATTATACTTAGTTATAATAGACTTTTGGTATTTAATAACAGAAGGAATAGCAAAAATTTTAAAAAAAGAAAATAAATTTTTTGTAAAAAACATAAAAATATATCTATATTTAGCATTAACAATTTTAGTAATAAACTGGGGGATAAAATTATTAATGCCAATAGGGACGGGGTGCCAATAGGGACGGGGTATTTTGGCACCTATTGGTATTATCAATAATACAATGTGTTTTCATTGATGGAATTTTTATGATAATATATTGATTTATATTACATAAAATAAAATACACAGAAAATGTAAAAGACTTCCAATTATACAACTAATATGAAATAAAGAGTGCATCCATTTTTGTTTTTTCCCTATAATATAAAGAACTGCTCCTAAAGTGTATACTATTCCACCAGATAATAATAAAATAAAACCATTCATAGTTAATAAAGTAGGCAATAAATTTATCTTAAATATAATAAACCATCCCATTAAAAGATAACAAATCATAGAAAATATTTTATATTTTTTTAAATCAATAGAATTAAAAACAATTCCTAATATTCCTAAGGCCCAAACAATCCCCAAAAGTGCCCATCCAATAGTGGAGTTGTATTGTCTTAGTGTACACAAGGCAAAAGGAGTATAAGTTCCTGCTATAAGAATAAATATAGAGCAATGATCAATTATTTGAAATACTTTTTTTGCTGTGCCAGTAGAATTTAATCCATGATATATGCTAGACATTGTATATAGCAAAATTAATGAAACACCATAAATTGAACTTGCAATAATCCCATAAACATTATTGTGAATAGCAGAAAATATAACACATAATACAAGTGCAATAATACCTAAAGAAGCACCAACAATATGTGATACCATATTGAGGATTTCTTCGCCTTTACTATATGTAGGTAATACTCGATCAGCTAATTTAACTCTATTCATAATTTCCCCCCTGAGCTAGAATTTGTTTTAATTCTTCATTTCTTTTAATCTTATTAGTAGTAGTTTTTATTAATGGTTCTGAAGTTAATGTCATATGTTTTATATATTTATACATTGGAAGAGTTTTATTAATATCTTTAATTTTCGCCCATAAAACATTTTGTAAATCTTTTTCAGAAATATTTGGATATCTTTTATTAACAAAGTCTTTATTGTAAACAATTTTAACAGCCACTTTGACATCATTCTTATCATTTGAAGAAGGTAATCCATAAATAAAAGATTCTTCAACTTCATCTAATCTATTAATTAATAGTTCAAGTTCTTCAGGAAAAACTTTTTTGCCATTTTTTAGAACAATCAAGTCTTTCTTTCTTCCTGTAATAAATAAAAAACCATCTTTATCAATATAACCTAAATCACCAGTATAAAACCAACCATCTTTTAATACATCATTAGTTTGAGTTTCATTTTTATAGTATCCAAGCATTACATTAGGACCTTTTACAGCAATTTCTCCAATACCATTTGAATCAGAATTTTTAATTAAAACTTCTATACTATGCATAGGTTTCCCTACAGATCCATATTTGATAGCATTATCACTCTCAGCAGAAATAACAGGAGAAGTTTCTGTTAATCCATAACCCTGTACAAGATGAATTCCAATTTGATTGAACCATTTAGAAACTTTCGAGTCTAGAGGAGCACCACCAGAAACTATAAATCTCATATTTCCACCTAAAGCATTAATTAACTTTTTGAAAATTTTTCTTCTTATATCTATATTAAATTTTAATAGAATATTGCTTACTTTTACTGCAAAATTAATAAGTTTAGTCTTACCTTGTTTTTCAATTTCGCTTATCATGGTTGAGTACATCTTATCAATTAATATTGGAACGCCAACAAATACGGAAACTTTATATTCTAATAAATTTTGTTTTATATATCTCAGACCATCAGGGAAAACTGTTTTTAGTCCAGCAGCCAACATGACTAACATTCCTGTAGAACCAAAAATATGGTGAAATGGTAAAAAGGCAATATTAACATCAGTTTCATAAAAAGATTCTACTAAAAGCATGTCATATATATTAGTAACAATTCCAAATTGATTTAACATAACCGCTTTAGATTGTGAAGTAGTTCCAGAAGTAAATAATAAAATACTCATAGTGTATGGATCTATTTCACAATTTATATATTCATTATTTCCATTTTCAATTTCTTTTTTCCCATCAGAAAGTAAATTATTAAAACAAAGAAAATTAGGTAATTCATTAAAGCATATAAAATGCTGTATATTAGTTTTATTAGATAATTTTATTTTTTCCATTATATCTTTTAATTTAGCATCGAACACAATAGCTGATACTTCACTTCTAATCAATGAATTCTCTAATTCATCTAATTGTAATCCTTTATCTAATGGAACAGATACAATACCACCTAATAGATTGCTTAGATGAGCAACAACCCATTCATATGAATTAAAACCTACTATTGCAACTCTTTTATTTTTTAATCCAAGTTTATATAAAGAAGTTCCAAAGAAATTTATATCATTTAATAAATCTGAATAAGTATGATTTATATAAGTTATATTATTATCTTTTTTCTGCTTTGTCGTAAATGCAATATTGTTAGAAAAGACGGTTGCAGAATGATATATAAGTTCTTTAATAGTTGTAAATTTTGGTATATTTTTATTATAATTTATCATAAAATCCTCCTTAATTTATGAAAACTATTTAATCTAGTTTCGAAAACCATTATATATCATAATGTGTAATGTGTCAATAAAAAATTACACTGCCAATAGGTGCCAATAGGGACGGGGTATTTTGGCAATTTAAATTAAGAATTTAATCAAAAAACTGACATAATTATGAAAAAGTCTTGCATTTTAAAAGCATAGAATATAAAATATGAGCAACATATTATTTCCATGTTGAATAAATAAAATCGAAATAATTTAAAATCAAGGAGGCAATAAAATATGAGCTTAATGTTAAAAAATGTATCAAAAACATTTGTAGGGAAAAAAGCAGTAGACAATATTTCCTTTAATCTAGAAAAACCAGGAGTATATGGATTACTTGGAACTAATGGAGCAGGAAAAACAACAACAATTAGGATGTTACTTGGAATCATAAAAAAAGATAGTGGAGAAATTACATGGAAGGGTAAAGCAGTAGAAAGAAAAAATGTGAAATTTGGATATCTACCAGAAGAAAGAGGAGTATATCCAAAAACAAAAATATTTGACCAATTAATGTATTTTGCAGAATTAAAAGGAATGAAAAAAGAAGAAGCTGCAGATTCAATTAACAAATGGGCTAAAGAACTAAAAGTAGAAGAGTATTTACAAATGCCAGCTGAAAAATTATCAAAAGGAAATCAACAAAAAATACAATTCATGACAGCAATAATACACGATCCTGAATTAGTAGTATTAGATGAACCATTTAGTGGATTAGATCCAGTAAACACAGAAATATTAAAAAATATTATTGTTAATTTAATAAAAAATGGTAAATATATAATAATGTCAGCACATCAAATGGCAACAATAGAAGAATTTTGTAGTGATATTCTTATATTAAATAAAGGGAAAACCGTGTTACAAGGCAATTTAAAAGAAATAAAAGAAACTTATCCTGCAAATAGAGTAGAAATAGATGTAAAACAAGATATAACAAGTTATATCAAAGAAATTGGATTAGAAATAGAAACAGAAACAAACAATAATTATACGATAAAGATATCAGATGAGGAAAAAGCCCATAAACTATTAAACAAATTAATTGCAGATGGAATTAAAGTTGACAAGTTTGAAATTAAAAAGCCTACATTGAATGATATTTTTATAGAAAAAGTTGAAGAAGCTTAAAATTAAAACTATAAAAGAAGGAGAGAAAAAAATGAAAGATATTTTAACTGTAATGAAATTTACAATAAAGGATATGGTTAGAAGAAAATCCTTTATAATATCAACATTAATAATTTTAGTATTAATTGTAATTGGCTTTAATGTTCCAAATATAATTAAAAGCATAAAAGGTGAAAGTACAGGAGATAAGCTTTTAATTGTAGATAATGATAATATATTTGAAGGTAATTTAGAGTTATTAAAACAAGCAGATTTAGGATATGAAGTTGAAATTCAAAATGCGACTTTTGATGAAATCAAGGAGAAGATAGAAACTGAAGAAATATCAGAAGCTATAATGATAGAAAAACAAGAAAACAATGTAAAAATAAGATATATAGTAGAGAGTACAACAATGATGGAGGAGGTTCCAGAAACTTTAGTAAATACAATTAATTCTTTATATACTAATATGCAAATTAATAAGCTAGGATTAACAGAAGAAGAATTGGAGTCAATTACACCAAATTTTGAATTTAGTTTAGAACAAACAGAAGATGAAAAAGCAAGTGGAAATATATTTGTAATGATGTTAATGTCAATTGTTTTATTTTATGCGATATATTTCTGTGCATACCAAGTATCGAGTTCAATAACAACTGAAAAAACATCGAAAATAATGGAAACACTTGTAACATCTACTAGCCCTAGAACTATAGTATTAGGAAAGACAATAGGGATAGGATTTGCAGGATTATTACAACTAGTATTAATTGTAGGAACAGCATTAATAAGTGCAAAGGTATTTTTAGAACCAGAATTATTAGATGATGTATTGGATATGTCTAATATAACAGTATATTTAGGAATTATTACTATTATATATTTTATACTAGGATATTTTACATATGCTTTACTATATGCTTTAACAGGTTCAACTGTAAGTAAGCCAGAGGATATTAATTCTGCAAATCAACCAGTAGCATTTTTGGCGGTAATAGGATTTTATTTATCATATTTTACAATGATGAATCCTACAAGTGATCTTAATGTATTTGCATCATTATTTCCAATATCATCACCTTTTTGTATGCCATTTAGGATAATGATGGGATTATCAAATGGAACAGATGTAGCAATATCTATTGGGATCTTAATAGTTACTATATTGATTATAGCTAAAGTAGCAATAAAAATATATTCAAATGCAATATTAAATTATGGTACAAAAATGAGTTTAAAGGATATAATAAAAATATACAAAGATAAAAACAATTAATTATTGCTAACGGGTATTTTGGCAACTTCAATTAAAGATTTAATTAAAACGGACATATATAATTGTATAAAAATATTGAATTTTAAAAGCATAGGATATAAAATAATAAAAGATGTGCAATATATTATTGCCATATGGGGAGTAAATAAAATCGAAAGGGATGATAATTATGCCACGTATAGCAAGAAAATATTTAGCCACATCTTTTTTCTATGTGCTTGTACAAGGAATAAATAAAAGTTATATATTTGATAAAAAATATAGTTAAGTATTTGTAAACTGTTGGACATTTTCTTTTCTTAGGCTAAAGCACGAAAAGAAAAGTGCAACCGACACGTGGAGTTACTAATTTGAAAATTTTGGTCTGAACATTAACTGTAAACTTAGATATTTTTTCGAAATTTATAGCCCTTTTAAGAATAATATGTTATAATAAAATAGTTGGTTTTTAAAATTTTGAAGTAAAAGGGGGGAGATATATGAAACCGAGTCCGTATTTTAATAAAACTATAGATATATTAATGTGTGGAGGTTTGTTATGTTAAAACATGTAGAAAAATTATTAGAAGAAAAAGATTATAAAGGGGTAAAGAAGGAGTTAAATCAACTAAATAACTCTGATATAGCAGAATTATTAGATGATTTAGACTCAAAAGAGGTTATTAAAGTTTTCAAATTAATTAATAAAGATAAGGCTGCAGATGTTTTTGCGTATTTATCGATAGAGCAAGAAGCAGAGATAATAACTCTTTTAAGTGATAAAGATGCTGTTGCACTTTTAGATGAAATGTATGCTGATGATGCGGCAGATCTAATTGATGAAATGCCATCAAATGTAGTAAAGAGGCTATTAAGAAAATGTACTGCAGAAACAAGGTATGATATAAATAGGTTGTTAAATTATCCAGATAATTCTGCAGGGAGTATTATGACTGTTGAATATGCTGAGTTAAAAGAAAATTTAACAATTAAGCAATCAATAGAAAATTTAAAGAAGGAGATAGAATATTACGAAACAGTCAATGTTTGTTATGTTGTAGACCCTGCAAGAAAATTAATTGGATTTATTCAATTAAAAGATATAATTTGTGCTAATCCAGAAGACTTAGTAAAAGATGTTTTAAATAGAGATGTTATTTCGTGTAAAACAACTGATGACCAAGAAGAAGTTGCCAAAATGTTCCAAAAATATGACTTAACAGCAATGCCTGTTGTAGATAGTGAAAATAGATTAGTAGGTATTATTACAGTAGATGATATTATAGATGTTGTTCAAGAGGAAAACACCGAAGATATGGAAAGAATGGCTGCTATTGCAACAACACATAAATCATACTTAAAAGTTGGTGTTATAGAAACCTGGAAGGCAAGAATTCCTTGGTTATTATTACTTATGGTTTCTGCAACTTTTACAGGTAAAATTATTCAAAGCTATGAGGCAGCATTATCTACTTATGTAATACTTACAGCATTTATTCCAATGCTTATGGACACAGGTGGAAATGCAGGAAGTCAGGCGAGCGTTACTATTATTCGTGGACTTTCGTTAGGAGAAGTAGAATTTAAAGATATTTTAAAAGTAATTTGGAAGGAAATAAGAGTTGCTCTATTTTGTGGTGTAACACTTGCTGTAGCGAATTTCTTAAAACTTATTATTATTGATAAAGTAACTTTAGTAGTAAATATTATAGTGAATGTAACACTTATATTTACTATTTGTATTGCTAAATTATTAGGATGTACTTTGCCACTTCTTGCCAAAAAAGCAAAACTAGACCCAGCAGTTATGATAAATCCATTTATTACAACACTTGTAGATGCATGCAGTTTAATTATTTATTTTAAAATAGCAACACAATTATTAGGATTATAAATTTTTAAGGAGCAGATTAATGAGTAATGTAGAGTTATTAGCACCAGCCCGGTGATTTTGATGCTTTAAAAGCAGCAGTCCAAAACGGTGCAAATGCAGTATATTTTGGAGGAGAAGTTTTTAATGCTAGGGTAAATGGCAAAAATTTTAGTAATGAGGAATTAGTAGAGGCGATACAATATGCTAAATTAAGAGGAGTAAAAACTCATTTAACACTAAATATACTTATAAAAAATGATGAGTTTTTAGATGCCATAAAATTGGTAGAAGTTGCGTATAATGCTGGACTTGATGCTATAATTATTCAAGATTTAGGATTTGCTAAAAAAGTAATGGAGCTTTTCCCAAGGTTAGAAGTTCATAGTAGCACACAGATGACCATATATAACTTAGATGGAGTGAAGCAAATTGAAAAATTAGGATTTTCAAGATGTGTGCTTGCACGTGAATTATCAATTGAGGAAATAGAATATATTGCGAAAAATACGAAAATTGAGATAGAGGTTTTCATACATGGAGCGCTTTGTATAAGCTATTCTGGACAATGTTTAATGAGTAGTATGATTGGCGGAAGAAGTGGAAATCGTGGAAAATGTGCAGGAAGTTGTAGGTTACCATATACATTACTTAAAGATGAACAAGAAAAAGAAAAAGGATATCTTTTGAGTTCAAAAGATGTCTGCACACTAGATTTAATTCCAGAACTAATACATTCTGGGGTAAAATCATTTAAAATAGAAGGAAGAATGAAATCTAAAGAATATGTAGGAATAGTTACTTCTATTTACAGAAAATATATTGATTTAGCAGAAAGTGGAAAAGAATATAAAGTAGACAATAAAGACAGAGAAAAATTGATGCAAATATTTAACAGAGGTGGCTTTAGTACAGGATATTTAAATGGAAAACTTGGGCGTGATATGATGTATAAATATAAGCCAAATCATATAGGAGTGCCAATCGGTGAAGTTATAGGATATAACGAAAATAAAGGACATATAAAAGTAAAACTTTTTAAGGACGTGAACTTAGGAGATAGTATTGCAGTAAAAGATGCATCATGTAAATCTTCAGAGCTTATGAAGGAGAACACTAATATGAAAACTGCAACTTCTGGGCAAATAGTAACAATAGGCAGAATAAAAGGTAGAATTTTAAAAGGAGACAAGGTTTATAGAACAGTATCAGAAAAATTAAATCAAGAAATTGACCAAGTATATCTTAAAGAAAATATCAAAAGACCAATAAATGCTACTATTTATTTAGAAGAAAATAAGCCAATGAAACTAGAAACGATAGACTTATGGAGTAATATTAAAGTTATAAAAACAGATGAAAATATAAACTTTAAAAAAGCAGAAAAAAACGGTATAACTAAAGAAAGAATAGAGGAACAAATATCAAAAACAGGAAATACCCCATTTGAAGTAAAGTCAGTTGCAATAAAAATGGAAAGCAATATAATTATTCCAATAAGTGCACTAAACAATATAAGAAGATTAGCATTAGAAGAACTGCAAAATAAAATATTAGCAAGTTTTACAAGAAGTAAAAAAATAAATGATAAGAGCCTAACTCAGATATCTACTGAAACTACTTATACTGAGCCAAAAATATCAGTTTTATTAAACAATATAAAAGATGATGTTAGTTATTTGAATTTAAAAGGAATAAATAATTTATATATACCATTTAAATTTTTCTTATCACACAAAGAAAAAGTAAATGATATTTGCAATAAATTTAACACATATTTATTGCTACCTGCAATTACAAAAGGCATTTATGAAAAACTATTAGAAACAAAACTAGAAGAAGTTTTAAAAACTAATATCAAGGGAGTTGTAGTATCTAATTTATCACACTTTGAGTTATTAAATAGATTAAAAAAAGAGGTATCAAAATTAGAGATAATTGCAAACTATAATTTAAATATTACAAACAATAATACAATTAAAGAACTAGAAGAGTTTAATATTTGCAAATACATCGTTTCACCAGAGCAAGATAAAAAAACAATTAAGAGTTTAAATATAAAACCATCAAAAGAAGTCATAGTATATGGAAGAGCTCTACTTATGACAACAGAATATTGTGCAATTGGAACAACTAATGAATGTCCAGGAGTTTGTGAAAAAGGAGAGTATAAATTAAAAGATAGAATGGGATTTGAATTTCCAATATATACAGACAAAATATCTTGTAACAATTTAATATATAATTCTAAAATCACATCAATTTCGTGGCAAGACCTAAATTTAGATTCTATTAGAATAGATATTTTAGACGAAAACGAAGAAGAAATACAAAAAATAATAAACACACATAAAAAAGGTGAAAGACTAGAAGGAGAAAATTACACAAATGGTAACTTAAATAGAAAAATTTAGACAAAGTGACACCCTTAGACAGGTAGACAAAAACTCCGTCTACCTGTCTAAGGGTGTCACCCTGTATTAAGCTTTAAAGGTATTGTCTATTTCTTTCAAGATTACATCATGTGCGCTTCCTTCTGAGATACTTACATCTGACACTAAGGTTAATCTTGCAACTTCGTGTAGTTGTTTTATTGATGTTGCTCCACAGTTGCACATTGTTGATTTTATTTTCGCAATTGTTATTTGTAAATTGTCTTTCAAAGAACCAGCATAAGGAATGTAAGAATCTACTCCTTCTTCAAAAGATAGTTTGTTTTTATTTTCTCCTAAATCATATCTTTGCCAGTTCCTTGCTCTGTTAGAACCTTCACCCCAATATTCTTTAACATAATTGTTTCCAACTTTTACAACTCTTGTAGGGCTTTCATCAAAACGAGCAAAATATCTTCCCATCATAACAAAGTCAGCACCTAATGCCAAAGCAATTGTTATGTGATGATCATGCACGATACCACCATCAGAACAAACAGGAATGTAAATTCCGGTTTCTTTAAAATATTTATCTCTTTCTGATATAACATCTATAAGTGCACTAGCTTGTCCGCGACCAATTCCTTTTTGCTCACGAGTGATGCAAATAGAACCTCCACCAACACCAACTTTAATAAAGTCTGCACCAGCTTCTGCAAGATATCTAAAACCTTCTGCATCTACAACATTTCCTGCACCAATCTTTACACTATCTCCATATTTTTCTCTAACAAAATCGATAGTATTTTTTTGCCAAATAGAAAATCCATCAGAAGAATCCATACATAGCAGATCAACACCAGCTTCTACTAATGCAGGAATTCTTTCTTCATAATCACGAGTATTTATACCAGCACCTACTACATAGCGTTTATTTTCATCTAATAATGAATTAGGGTTATTTTTTCTTTCCTCATAATCTTTCCTAAATACTAAGTATTTTAAGTTCCCTTCTTTAGTTAAAATAGGTAAGCAATTAAGTTTATGCTCCCAAATAATATCATTTGCTTCTGATAATGATATACCTTTTTCAGCATAAATTACATTTTCTTTTTTGGTCATATAGCTGTCAACAGGTAGATTTAAATCATCTCTTGAAAGTCTATAATCTTTATTTGTAAGAATTCCTAAAAATTTGCCAGATGAACTTCCGATCATCTGTTATAATTACTGTAGAATGTTTAGTTTGAGCAACTAAATCTAAAACAGAAGATAAAGGAGTTCCAGATTTAACATTTGTATCACTAATTACGAAACCTGCTTTATGTTTTTTTACATGGTAAACCATTGTAGCTTGGCTTTCAATTGATTGAGAGCCATAGATAAAAGCCACTCCACCTTCTCTTGCAAGGGAAATTCCCATTTCTTCTCCAGAAACTGATTGCATAATAGCAGAAACCATAGGAATATTTGCATAATATTTAGGTTCTTCACCTTTTTTAAATTTTACTAATGGTGTTTTTAGAGATACATTGGTTGGAACACACTCTGCAGTTGTTAGATTTGGTAATAATAAAAACTCGTTAAAAGTTCTTGAAATATCAGGTAATAAAATAGCCATTAAAAAACCTCCTAATTAAATTTTAAGCAATATTATACAACAAAAAAACAAATAAATAAAGGTTATTTTTATAAAAAAATACATTTTGGGTTAATATTAAGACCAAAATTTTCAAATTAGTAGCTCCACGTGTCGGTTGCACTTTTCTTTTCGTGCTTTAGTCTAAGAAAAGAAAATGTCCAACCGACAGCAAGATGGAGCGGATTATATATTAATTAGTCTGAACTGTAACCATTTTGGAGTTACTAGTTCATGATATAGATATTCCATTCGATAGATTTCCTAAGGAACTGCTGTATCTATAAAAATTATTATCGGTCAACTATTTTTGATATTTTTATAAAAGCACTTGCAAAATAATAGTTGTTTGTATAAAATATTAAATAGATTGAAAATAAAGGGGGAAATATATATGTTAGTAAATACAGAAAAAATCCATGAAGAATGTCGGAGTATTTGGAGTCTTCAGCCCAAACAAACAAGATGTTGTAAAAACAGTTTATTATGGACTTTATGCATTACAACATAGAGGACAAGAAAGCTGCGGTATGGCAGTAAATGATGATGGGTTCTTTAAGTATTATAAAGATTTAGGACTAGTAGGTACTGTATTTACAAAACAAGTAGTAGAAGAATTAGGCGAAGGTAATATGGCAGTAGGACATGTAAGATATGCTACTACAGGAAAAAACGATAGAAGAAATGCTCAACCAATAGTTGTAAACCATATTAAAGGTAAAATGGCAGTAGCACATAATGGAAATCTTGTAAATGCCTATGAACTAAGGCAAGAGTTAGAAATGAATGGTTCTATATTTCATACTACGAGCGACACAGAAGTGATAGCCTATGAAATAGTTAAAGAAAGATTAAAAACATCTTCAATAGAAGAAGCTGTAGAAAGTGCGATGAATAAGATAAAAGGGGCGTTTTCTCTAATTGTAATGTCACCAAAAAAACTAATTGCTGCGAGAGATATGAATGGTATAAGACCTCTTTGCTATGGAAAAACCAAAGATGGTTCATACATCGTAGCATCAGAAAGCTGTGCTTTGAATGCAGTTGGTGCAACAATGATAAGAGATATTAAACCAGGAGAAATATTAGTTTTTGAAAAATCAGGAACAAGGTCAATAGAAACACATTGCAATAAAAAAGAAAAAAGGACATGTATTTTTGAACATATATATTTTGCAAGACCAGATTCTGTAATAGATGGAGTTTCAGTTCATCATGCACGATTAAGAGCAGGAGCTTGCTTAGCATTAGAACATCCTGTACAAGCAGATGTTGTAATAGGAGTACCAGACTCAGGAATTGATGCAGCAATAGGATATTCAAGACAATCTGGTATACCTTATGGAGTTGGATTTATAAAAAACAAATATATAGGAAGAACCTTTATATCACCAGGGCAAAAATCAAGAGAGGATAAAGTTAGAATAAAATTAAATACTATATCAGAGACAGTAAAAGACAAAAGAGTAGTATTAGTAGATGATTCTATAGTAAGGGGTACAACCTCTGCATTAATAGTAAAATTATTAAGAGAAGCAGGTGCAAAAGAGGTACATTTAAGAATATCTTCACCACCATTTCTAAATGCTTGTTATTATGGTACAGATGTTGATTCCAAAGAAAATTTAATTGCTTGCAATTATACAATGGAGGAAATTAAGCAAAAGTTAAATTTAGATAGCTTAGGATATTTAAATGTAGACCACCTATCAATGCTAATTGGCACAGAAAATAACAAAGGATTATGTGCTGCATGCTTTGATAGTAAATATCCAACAGAAATTCCAAAGGTTACTGAAAAAGATAGATTTGAAGAAAAAATTACAAAAAAATAGGAGGGTAAAATGAAAACAGATATTGAAATAGCACAAGAAGTACAAATGAAAAATATAAATGATATTGCAAAACTAGCAAAAATAGATTCAAAATATATTGAGCAATATGGGAATTATAAAGCAAAAGTTGACCTATCTCTACTAAAAGAAAATAAAAATAAGGAAGGTAAATTAGTTTTAGTAACAGCTATTACTCCAACACCAGCAGGTGAAGGGAAAACTACTACAACAATAGGCTTAGGAGATGGCTTAAGAAAAATTGGAAAAAATGTAATGATAGCTTTAAGAGAACCTTCTTTAGGTCCTGTTTTTGGAATAAAAGGTGGAGCAGCAGGAGGAGGCTATGCACAAGTTGTACCAATGGAAGATATAAACCTTCATTTTACGGGAGATTTTCATGCAATAGGCGCAGCAAATAACCTTTTAGCAGCAATGCTAGATAATCACATTTTCCAAGGAAATGCTTTGAATATAAATCCAGAAAAAATAACATGGAAAAGATGCGTAGATATGAATGACAGACAATTACGCTTTATTCAAGATGGACTTGGAGGAGAAAAGAATGGAGTGCCTCGTAGCGATGGGTATGATATAACAGTTGCTTCTGAAGTAATGGCAGTTTTGTGTTTATCATCTTCTATTACAGATTTAAAAGAAAGACTTTCAAAATTAATAGTAGGATATGATTATTTCAATAATCCTGTTACTGCAGGAGATTTAAATGCTCAAGGGGCAATGGCAGCATTGTTGAAAGATGCATTAAAACCAAATCTAGTTCAAACTCTAGAAGGAACTCCTACATTTATTCATGGTGGACCATTTGCAAATATTGCACATGGATGTAATTCAATAATTGCAACAAAAATGGCAATGAAATTAGGAGATTATACAGTAACAGAAGCAGGTTTCGGAGCTGATTTAGGAGCTGAGAAGTTCTTAGATATTAAATGTAGATTTGCAGGACTTATTCCATCTGCAGTAGTAATTGTAGCAACAATACGAGCATTAAAAATGCATGGCGGATTATCAAAAGATAATTTAAATGAGGAGAATGTAGAAGCATTAGAAAAAGGTATTCCAAATCTATTAAGACATGTATCAAATATAAAAAATGTATATAAATTACCATCAGTAGTAGCAATAAATAGATTTCCAACAGATACTGACAGAGAGGTTAATTTAATAATAGAAAAATGCAAGGAATTAGGCGTAAATGTTGTTCTATCAAATGTATGGGCAGAGGGCGGAAATGGTGGAATTGATTTAGCAAAAGAAGTTGTAAGATTATGCGAAACAAAACCAAAAGAAAAATTTACATTTTGTTATGAAACAGAAGACTCAATAGAAGAAAAAATAAGAAAAGTAGTACAAAAAATCTATGGTGGTAAAGATGTTCAATTTACTGAAGAAGCAAAAGTTCAACTTGCAAAGATTAAAAGTATGGGATTGGACAATATGCCTGTTTGTATGGCAAAAACCCAATATAGTTTTTCAGATGACCAGACAAAACTAGGTGCACCAGAAAACTTTGTCGTTACTGTAAGAAATTTAAAAATATCTGCAGGAGCAGGATTTATAGTTGCACTTACAGGAACAATTCTAACAATGCCAGGACTTCCAAAAGTACCAGCGGCAGAAAAAATTGATGTTGATGAAAACGGTAAAATAACAGGATTATTTTAGAATATATGAATAAAGCAGCACTTCATTTTTGAAGTGCTACTTTTTAAAGTCTATTTTATATTTTCTAAAGCAGCAATTCTATCTTCTATGCTAGGATGTGTAGAAAATAGATCTTTGCTTTTTCTTTCTTTTCCTTTAAAAGGAGTAACAATATACATATTTGCTGTTGCACTATTTACAGAATTTAATGTATTCGTGTCTGCATCTAATTTTCGTAATGCAGAAATAAGTCCATTAGGATTTCTTGTAATTTCAACAGCAGTTGCATCTGCCAAGAATTCTCTACGCCTTGAAAGAGCAAGTTGCATTAACTTTCCAAATAGAGGTGCAAATACTAAACAAATAACACCAAGTATCATAAGAATTACAGAGGCTTTGTTATCATTATCTCTATCACTCTTTGAAAAACTAATTCTTGAAAACATATCAGAAAGCATTACTATAAGTCCTAATAAAACACTTACTACAGCTGAAAGTAAAATATCATAATTTTTAATATGACTCATTTCATGTGCAATTACACCTTCTAATTCATAATAGTTTAATTTATCTAGTAAAGCAGTGGTAAGGCAAATAACAGAATTTTTTGGATTTCTTCCTGTTGCAAACGCATTTGGTTGATTAGAATCTACAATATATAATTTAGGTCTATATTCTAAACCAGCAGAAAGCATAAGTGCATCTAAAATTCCAACAACTTTTTTATCTTCTTCTAATGTTGCAGGTCTTGCATTTGCAAGTTTTAAAACAATTTTATCTGAGTTATAATAAGTAATCCAAGTAGAGCAAATAGAAAATATAAGAGCGAAAGTAATTGCAGCAGGACCAGAAACATTAAAAGCCATACAAATATAATATAAAATAAGCGAGAGCATTACTAAAAATCCAAAAATAACGAATCCTGATTTAATTTTATTTTTTTTAATATCTTCAAACATAAAAATCACCACATTCATTATAACATATTTTTTATAAAAAATTAACAAAATACTTGTAAATATTTTTTTTACTGATATAATATTAAAAGGAATTTTACAATTTACTTTATTGTATAGGAAAAATCAAATATTATCTTGACCCGATATAAGATTTTTCTGTTCTCATAGATAAAACGAAAGGAAGGTTTTTGATGATTAAAAAAGTTGCAATTCTTACTAATGGTGGAGATGCTCCCGGATTAAATGCAGTTATTAGAGCAATCGTTAAAACTGCTGAAAATAACGGAGTTGAATGTTATGGATATATAGAAGGATATCAGGGATTATTAAAAAATAACTTTATAAAATTAGAATCTAAAAGTACAGCTTCTGGACTTTTGCATAGAGGGGGAACAATAATTGGGTCATCAAATAGTACAAATGTATTCCAATATAAAGTAGAAGAAAATGGTAAAATAGAATATAAAGATTTATCAGATATTTGTGTAGAAAATGTTAGAAAAGAAGGTTTTGACTGTATCTTTACACTTGGTGGAGATGGCACACAAAAATCTGCAAGAGATTTATCTTTAAAAGGTATTAATGTAATAGGGGTACCAAAAACAATAGATAATGATGTTGCACATACAGATATAACCTTCGGATATAATACAGCTGTAGCTGTTGCAACAGAAGCATTAGACAGATTACACACAACAGCAGAATCACATCATAGGGTTATGGTGTTAGAAGTAATGGGAAGATATGCAGGGTGGATTGCACTAGAATCTGCTATTGCTGGAGGAGCAGATGTTGCATTAATTCCAGAAATCCCTTATGATATAAATAAAGTTGCTGAAACTATTACAAAAAGAAGAGACAATGGCAAAAAATTTAGTATAGTTGTAGTTTCAGAAGGTGCAAAACCTAAAGATGGTGAAATGGTAATAAAGAAAGTACTTGAAGATGGAAAAGGCTTAGACAATGTACGTTTAGGTGGAATTGGAGAACAGGTTGCAGAACAATTAGAAAAAATGACAGGTATGATTTCAAGAACAACAGTATTAGGATATGTTCAAAGAGGTGGAACTCCAACACCGTATGACAGAGTTCTTTCATCTAAATATGGAGCTAAAGCAATGGAACTTGCTTTAAATGGAACTTTCAATGTTTTAGTAACACTTACAAATGGTAGATTAAATTATGTTCCTATAGAAGATGTAATTGGAAAAAATAAAGAAATTGGAGCTCGCTCAGGTGGAACAGAATTAACAAATATTAAAACAATAAAACAAACAGATGATTTAATAATGGTAGCAAGAAATTTAGGTATAAATTTAGGAGATTAGTATGATTGATTTTAAAGAAGAGATAGCAAAGAAAATTGCAGAAGTAGTACAATTAGATAAAAACGAATTAATGCAATATATAGAGATACCACCAAATGCAGAGCTTGGAGATTACGCTTTTCCTTGCTTTAAATTGGCAAAAACATTACGAAAAGCACCTCCAATGATTGCAACAGAAATTAAAGAAAATATAGCTATAGATGGGAAAATTATAGAAAAAATAGATGTTGTTGGTGGTTATTTAAATATATATATAAATAAAGAAACACTAATAAAAACAACATTAGGAGAAGTAGCTTCAAAAAAAGAAGAATATGGTTCATCAAATTTAGGAGATGGAAAAAATGTTGTTATTGAATATTCTTCTCCAAATATTGCAAAACCATTTCATATTGGACATCTTCGTACAACCGTAATTGGTGGAGCATTATACAAAATATATAAGTTTCTAGGCTATAATGTAATTGGCATAAATTATTTGGGCGATTGGGGAATGCAATTTGGAAAAGTTCTTGCGGGATTAAACCTTTGGGGAAATGAATATGATTTTGAAAATAATAAAATTCAAAGTTTGTTAAATATTTATGTAAGATTTTGTAAAGAAGAAAAGAACAATTCTGAATTAACGGAACTAGCAAGAGAATGCTTTAAAAAACTAGAGGAAAAGGATGAAGAAGCTCTAAAAAAATGGGAATGGATACGCAATGTAAGTATAGAAAATTATAATAAAACTTACAGTTTATTAAACATTCATTTCGATGAATATAGAGGAGAAGCATATTACAACGATAAAATGGAGGCAGTTGTAAAAGAATTAAATGCAAAAGGATTATTAAAGGACAGCCAAGGAGCAAAAATTGTAGATTTAGAAGAATATAATATGCCACCTTGTATAATAATTACTTCAGCAGGTACCACTATTTATGCAACAAGAGATATTACAGCATTTATTGACAGGGTAAAATCATTTGATTTTGAAAAAATGATATATGTAGTTGGTGGAGAACAAAAATTACATTTTGAGCAATTCTTTAAAGTATTAGAATTAATGGGATATGGAGATTATGTTAAAAAATCAATACATGTTTCTTTTGGACTTGTTGTTGATAAAACAGGAGAAAAAATAGGAACAAGAAAAGGAAATTCAGTATTTTTAGAAGATATTTTAAATGAATCAATAGAAAAAGTTAAAGTTATTATTAATGAAAAAAATCCTAACTTAGAAAACAAAGAAGAAATTGCGAGAAAGGTAGGAGTAGGAGCTATCATTTTTAATGATTTATCAAATAGCAGAATCAAAGATGAAATCTTTGATTGGGACACAATTTTAAACTTCCAAGGAGAAACAGGACCATATATGCAATACATATATGTAAGAACAAAAGGACTATTAGAAAAAGCAGGATATATTCCTGATTTTGAAAATATAGATTGTAAATATTTAAATGAAAAACAAGCAATTGAAATAGTAAAATTGATTTATCAATTTGAAGCAACTATTAAAAATGCAGCAGAAAAGAATGAACCATCAATAATTGCAAGATATTTAATTGATTTAGCACAAGCTTTCAGTAATTTCTATAATGAATATAAAGTAATTACTGAGAACAAAGAACTTCAAGATGCAAGATTATTCATTACTTTAGCTGTAGGCCAAGTATTAAAAACAGGTGCAGAATTGCTAGGAATTGAAATGCCAGATAAGATGTAAAATCTGGCATTTGTGATGTGTGGTTATAAAGTATATTTATATACTTATAATAAATATAAAATTTTAGGAGGTTTTTTATGAAAGCAATCGAATTAAATCACCCACTAGTAGAACACAAATTATCAATATTAAGAAACAAAAAAACAGGTACAAAAGAATTTAGAGAAATAGTATCAGAGCTTGCAACAATGTTATGTTATGAAGCAATGAAAGATGCAGAACTAAATGAAATAGAAATTGAAACACCAATACAAAAAATGACAGCACATGTAATAAATGAAGATAAATATGCATTTGTTCCAATTTTAAGAGCAGGAACAGGAATGCTAGATGGTATAATAAAAGTAGTACCAAATGCAAAAATAGGACATATTGGAATGTACAGAGATGAAGAAACCTTCGTACCAAATGTATATTTCTTTAAAGTTCCAAAAGACATAGAAAAAAGAGATGTAATAATATTGGACCCAATGCTTGCAACAGGTGGCTCAGGATTAGATGCAATAGAGCTTTTAAAAGAAAAAGGAGTAAAAAACATTAAATTCTTATGTATAATTGCAGCACCAGAAGGAATTAAAAGAATAGAAGAAAAACATCCAGATGTACAAATATATTGTGCTCATATAGATGAAAAATTAAATGAACATGCATATATTGTGCCAGGCTTAGGAGATGCAGGAGATAGAATATTTGGAACAAAATAGAAAATAATAAATGTAAAAACCCTTTTAAATATGGTTATTTAAAAGGGTTTTATCTAATTATTTATTATAAACAATTCATCAAATTTATTTTTCTTATCAAACATATTATTGAATTGTAAAAGTCTATAATCTTCTATAAATTTAAGATTTTCATTTAAACCTTCTCCAAAGTTATAGTAATTACCGTTTTCATCCATATAACCATGTCCTGTAATTACAGGAATTTCTTTTTGCATATTTCGTAGAAAGTTCATATATGTAGTGGTTTTCAAACCTGCTACATCTAACAATAATATAGACAAATAATTTAAACTAATATCTTGAACTTCATATTCTGGGATGTCATAATTTGCCCATATAAAATATGGAGTCATATAACTTTTTTCTTCATCTGATAATGAATCAGGTTCTTTGGCTGCATCTAAATAATTTAAGAAAGTATCATCTAAATAAGGTGGTTGATGGTCTCCGAAAAACAGTATAATGGTTTTATCATCAATATTATCAAAATAATCTATTAAATATTTTAAAGCATCATCAGATTTACTAATAAGTGTTAAATATTGTTCAGTTCTAGGACAATCTGAAATATCTTTTAAAAATATCTCAGATTCCATACCAGGAAGATCATATCCACTGTGATTTTGCATGGTTATTGTAAAGTTAAAGTATGGTTTCGACCTATCTCTATTTTCAAAAGAAGATATTAAATATTGATATGTAGATAAATCACTAGGATATTTCCTAATATACTCTAAACCATCCATATCTTCAAGGAAAACTGAACTATCAAATTCAAAAAATTGATAAATATAGTTCCTTCTGTAACCTGTACTGTACCAAGGATGAATAGACGAGGTGTAATAACCTTGAGACTTTAGAGTGCTTACTAAAGAATGAGAGTATCTATTTATAAATTGCTGATAAGGAATATTTGCATAAGTTAAAAATGCCATTGAATTATTAGTTAAAAATTCCCATTCTGAATTAGGAGTTTTGCCGCCATATACAGAGGTATGAACTGTTCCGCTAATTGTAGAAGACATAATACTTTTCAAATAAGGCATATATTCTTTATCTGTTTCAAAACTTCTTCGTACTGTTAAATCAGAAAAGCTTTCATTCATAATTACTATAATATTTGGCTTATCCTCTGATAAGTTTTCATTAATGTTAGGATTTTGCTCTATTATTTCAGCAAGATAATTTGCATTTTTAAAATCTTCAAAAAATTCTAAAGAGTAATTTTCTGGTTTAGAAACATTAATTTCTTTAGTTTGCTTTACAAAACTAGCTAAAAATCCATTTGTTTTATACTCATTGGAAGGAATCCAAAGATAAGTATAAAGATTAAATAGAGAGATAAAGTTGGTAGTAAAAAAGATATAAATTATAAGCATACAAAAAAGTAGTGATACAATTCTAAAAAATTTATGCTTTTTATCTGTTTCAGACTTTGTTCTTAATATCAAAAACAAAAGAAATATAAAGGAAACAGTTGCTACAACAGCATAAAAGGTAAAATGTATTTTGTAAGCAAAAGCGACACTTATTCCTGTTTTGATACTTAAGACATCTAATAAACTAAGTGGCGTTCCTCTAAACATCATAACCATATAATTTATAAAGCCTAAAACAAATAAAAATGTATTAGATATAATAAGAGTTAAACTAGCTCTATTTGTAATTGCAAAAATTATTAAGTATATAATACCAATTATAATAAAATTAAAAAGTAATTTGGTAAAGCCAATAGTAAACATGTTATTACTATTTAAAAGTTCTAAAACAAAGCAGATTAATATATCAGAAATTACAAAGGTTATTATATTAAATGAGGTTTTGTATTTCGAACTTAATTTTAAGTTAATAGAATAAAAAGGACAAATTAAAATAGCAAATACTATTGACAATATAAAATAAGCATATTTAAAAGAGTCATTTACCATAAAAAGATTATGTGATGATATTATAAATATAATAAGAATAATTGATATTATTGAAGAAATAATTAATTTCTTTTTATTAAAAATATTTTTCATAATTTACTTCCTTTAAAATGATTTTATACATAAAATGCAAAAAAGTCAACTTTTGTGCAAAAATAAAATGGTTACAGCTCAGACTAATTAATATATAATCTGCTCCATCTTGCTGTCGGTTGGACATTTTCTTTTCTTAGGCTAAAGCACGAAAAGAAAAGTGCAACCAACACGTGGAGCTACTAATTTGAAAATTGGGGTCTTAACATTAACATAAAATGTACAATTATTTTACTGAAAAATAGACAAATTAGAAAAAATAATATATAATATCAAGGTATTAAAATTAAAAAAAAGGAATGTGATTTTAAATGGGATTTTTCAATAAATTGAAGGAAGGCTTAGGAAAAACAAGAAATAATTTTAACGATAAAATTAATGATGTCTTTAGTGCATTTAGAAAAGTTGATGAAGATTTATTAGAAGAATTAGAAGAAATATTAATTATGTCAGATATTGGATTTGAAACAGCTAACAATATAATAACTAAATTAAGAGAAAGAATTAAAAAAGAAAAAATAAGTGACGCAGAGGAAATAAAAAAAGCTTTAAAGGAAGAAATGAAAGCAATTTTAGACAAAACAGATAATTCTTTAAAACTAGAAACAAAGCCATCGGTAGTATTAGTAGTAGGAGTAAATGGAGTTGGGAAAACCACTTCAATAGGAAAAATCGCAAATAAATTTAGAAAGGAAGGAAAAAAAGTAATACTTGCAGCAGCTGATACTTTTAGAGCAGCAGCAGTAGAACAATTAGAAATATGGGCAAACAGAGCAAATGTGGATATTGTAAAAAAAGAAGAAGGGGCAGATCCTGCTTCTGTAGTATTTGATGCTATCAAAAAAACAAGAGAAGAAAATGCAGATATTTTAATATGTGATACAGCAGGAAGATTGCATAATAAAAAGTATTTAATGGATGAACTTCTAAAAATAAAGAAGGTAATAGATAAAGAGTTGCCAGGTAGTTCTAAAGAAATATTATTAGTGTTAGATGCAACAACAGGACAAAATGCAATAGAACAAGTGAAAGCTTTTAAAGAGGTTGCAGATATCACTGGATTAGTACTTACAAAGTTAGATGGCACAGCAAAAGGTGGAGTAGTATTAGGAATAGTAAATGAAAACAAAATTCCTGTTAAGTTTGTGGGAGTTGGAGAAAAGATTGATGATATGGAAGTATTTAATTCTGAAGATTTCATCAATGCTATCATTTAGAATAGAATTGGAGTGAGGTTATGAAAAAAAATATTAGAAAAAGAGTAATTTTTGTAAATACTTTTATAATTTTATTTTTAATATTTAGTTATGTAAACTTAAGAGGTAGCTATTTACAAACAATAGCTATTGATAAGCAAAATGTTGAAATATATAAAACTAATTTAAAAATGAATGTTTTAATTTTTGCAATTACATTTGCAATTATATATTTAATTACATATATAACTAATAGATTGATAAAAAAAGGTTTAAAAAACTTTTTCGTTGAAGAAAAAAAAGAAATGCCTAAATTACCCAATAAATCTATTGCATTAGCATTTGCAACAATCGGTGCAGTAATTGCAATAAATACTTTTTATGAAAAAATACTATTATGTTTTAGCAATGTTTGGTTTGGGCAAAATGACCCAATATTTAATTTAGATATTTCATATTATATGTTTATAATACCATTTATAAAGTCAGTAATTATATATCTAATTTTATTGTTTGTTATTTTGACTATTTATATTGTTATATATTATGTTTTGGCATTCAATAAATTCTTTAACAAAGGAATTAGTTTTGCAACATTAATGAAAAGCACATTTATAAAGCAATTAACAGCAAATTTAATAATTGTAATCTCACTTGTTTCATTATTAATAATAGCTGGAATTCCAGATATGCTAAATGAAGGATTTATGACCTTGCAAGATAAAACCGTTTTATATGGGGCGGGATTAATAGAAATATCAATAAAAGGAATAGGATACTTAATTTTTGCAATTTTCATAATTGTTTGCATAGTTTCTGCAATAAGAAAGTTAAAAGAGAACAACTATAAAAAAGCTGTATTAAAAATGATGTATATACCAATGTATTTAATATTATTGTTTTTAGTCGTAATAAGCACAGAAAAGTTATATTTAAGGAGAAACGAATTTGATAAGGAAAAGCAATATATCACATATAATATGGAAAATACAAAAATTGCATATAACATTGATATTCAAGAAATTGAAGTAGAAAATGGAGGTACAATTTCTGCTGAAGATGTTGAGAACAATAAAGACGTGATTAATAATATAAATATACTTGACGAAAAGATTGTACTAGATAATTTGCAAGAATATTATACAAATTTAGGTTATTATACTTTTAATAGAGCTGCAGTTGGCTATTATAATAATGAATTAGTATATGTTAGCCCAAGAGAAATTGTGTCTAACAATACAAGAACTTATGATAATAAAACATATCAATATACACATGGATATGATGTTTTAGTTTCATCTGCATCAGAAACAGAAAGTTCCGGACTTTTAACATATAAAAGAAATAGTTTTAATAAAGGTGAATTTATTAATATTAAAGAGCCTAGAATATATTTTGGACTTCAAACAAATGAGGTAATAGTTACAAATTCAGAAGATGCATTAGAATACGATTATCCACTAACAAGTACAACTAATACATATAATACATATAAAGGACAAGCTGGAATTAGTTTGAACTTTATTGATAGATTAATTCTTGGAATAAAGGAGCATAACTTAAAGCTAGCATTTTCAAGTGATACAAATAAACAAAGCAATATCATAATAAATAGAAATATTATTCAAAGAGTAAAAAGCGTTTTACCATATATTTATTATGACGAAAATCCATATATGATAATTACAGATGAAGGTAAATTAGTGTGGGTATTAGATGGCTATACTATGAGTGACAAATATCCATATTCACAAAAGATGACAGTATCTACCGGAAATCAAACTATTAAAAGAATAAATTACATTAGGAACTCTGTAAAAGTATTCATAGATGCTTATGATGGAACCATGGAATTTTATATAACAGATAGAACAGACCCAATTATAATGGCATATTGGAATATGTATCCTTCAATCTTTGAAGACATAAATAAAGATATTCCTGAGGAATATAAAGAACATATCGTGTATCCACAATACTTATATAACATACAAGCAAAACAACTTGCAAGGTATCACAATATTGGACCGGAGATATTATATAGAGCAGATGATGTTTGGTCAATTGCTAAAGAAAGTAGTAAAAATTCAAATAAAAACGTATCAACAAAAGAGATACAAGCATATTACACACTTTTAAGAACGCCAAATAGCGACAAATCAGAATTAGGATTAGTATTGCCATACACAATAACTGATAAGCAAAATATTGTAGGTTATTTAGTGGGAACAGATAAATTAACTATATATAGATTTACAGGAGATATACCAACACTTGGTACTACTCAGCTTGAAAGATTGATTGATGAAGATGAAAAAATTTCTGCAGAACTTGCAACATTAAATGTTGCCGGAACAAAATTAGAGAAAAAATTATTTGTTGTACCAATTGAAAACAAATTGCTATATGTAGAGACAATTTATCAAGTTTTGATTAATGAAAACCAAGTACCAATCTTAAAAAAAGTTATTGTATCTGCAGGTAATAAATTAGCAATTGGCGATGATTTGAAAACTGCAATAAAAAAATTGATTTCGCAAGAAGCGGTAGATATCGAAATTGAGGAGGAAGATATTGAATATTTAATAAATGAAATCATTGAAGCAAATAAAAATTTAAAGGAATCTAATGAAAGCAATGACTGGACTATGATAGGAAATGATATTAAAAAACTACAAGAATTAATTAATAAATTAGAAGAAGCAAAATTAAAAGAAGAAAAAGACGAAGAAGAATTGATAGAAAATATTTTAAATAAGTAGGTAAGATATGGAAAATATTATATGTATTGTATTACTAAGCTTAAGCTTTATCATATTTAAAATTATATTTAAGATAAACATAAAAAAAGCTAAAGCAATTCAAGAAAATAAAGAGCTTGAAATGCTAACTAACAAATTTGATAAAAACTATGATATAGCAAAAGATATGTTAGACATTTTAAAAAATGATACTGTAAAAATAGAAGAGGCCAAAGATACAAAAACAAGCTTATATATATGGGCTACAAATAAGATTATAATTGCAGATATGAAAAACAATTATGCAAGACTTCAAACAATTGCACATGAATGTGTACATTCATGCCAAGATAAGTTATTGCTTGGATTTAATTTTGTATTTTCGAATATATATATACTATATTACATTATTGCAATTATTCTTACAATTTGTAAGGTGTTCACTAATAGCCTTTTACAATTATTTGTCTTAATGCTACTTAGCTTAATATATTTTAGTGTAAGAAGCTTTTTGGAAATTGATGCTATGACAAAATCAAGATTTTTAGCCGAAAAATACATAGATACAAAAAATATTTTAGCAGATAATGAAAAGAAAAAACTACTTTCAGAGTATGACAAAATAAATAAAATGGGGATTCCATTTACAATTGACAATTTGCTGAGCCGGAATAATCATAAAAATATTTATTTATATAATTATTGCAACAATAATGATTTAGGGAAAGGAAGAAACTTAAAAATGGAAGAACAAAAGTATATAAGAAATTTCTGTATAATTGCACATATAGATCATGGAAAGTCTACTTTAGCAGATAGATTAATTGAAAAAACTGGTTTGCTTTCACAAAGAGAAATGGAATCACAAGTGCTAGATAATATGGATCTAGAAAAAGAAAGAGGAATTACAATAAAAGCACAAGCAGTAAGAATGGAATATAAAGCAAAAGATGGAAATAAATATATCTTAAATTTAATAGATACACCTGGACATGTGGATTTTAATTATGAGGTTTCAAGAAGCTTAGCAGCATGTGAAGGGGCAATACTTGTAGTAGATAGCAGCCAAGGAGTAGAGGCACAAACGCTTGCAAATGTATATCTTGCAATAGATAATGGACTAGAGATTTTACCTGTAATAAACAAAGTGGATTTACCAAATGCAAGACCAGAAGAAGTAAAAAAAGAAATTGAAGAAATAATTGGAATACCTGCAGAAAATGCTCCATGTATTTCTGCCAAATCAGGTTTAAATATAGAAGAGGTTTTAGAAAGAATCGTAACAGATTTTAATCCTCCTAAAGGTGATATAAATAAACCATTAAAAAGCTTAATATTTGACTCAATTTACGACAACTATAAAGGTGCTGTAAGTTATGTAAGAGTGGTGGAAGGTAGTATAAAAGTTGGAGATGAAATACTTTTTATGGGTGCAAATAAAAAATCTGTTGTCACTGAATTAGGGTATTTAGAGCCGGGAAGATATTCTCCTGCAGAAATGCTAGTCGCAGGAGAAGTAGGATACATCTCAGCAAGCATAAAAAATATTTCTGATTTACATGTAGGAGATACTATTACAAAAGTAGCCGAACCTGCAATAAATGCTTTACCAGGATATAAAAAAGCGAATCCTATGGTATATTGTGGACTTTATCCATTAGACCGGTAGCGATTATGAAAATTTAAAAGTAGCTTTAGAAAAATTAAAACTAAATGATGCAGCACTAAATTATGAGCCAGAAAACTCAACTGCATTAGGATTTGGTTTTAGATGTGGCTTTTTAGGTTTGCTACATTTAGAAATAATAGAAGAAAGATTGGAACGAGAATTTGACTTAAATTTAATTACAACTGCACCATCTGTAATATATAAGGTGCACAAACAAAATGGAGAAGTAATAGAACTATACAATCCTGTAGATTTACCACCACAGCAAGAAATAAGCTATATCGAAGAGCCAATAGTTAAGGCTGAAATAATTTTGCCAAAAGAATTTGTAGGAAATGTAATGGAGATATGTCAAAATAGACGAGGAATCTACAAAGACATGAAATATTTAGATGCAAACAGAGTTAACTTAATTTACGAATTACCATTAAATGAAATAATATATGATTTCTTTGATACTCTTAAATCAAAAACAAAAGGATATGCTTCTTTTGAATATGAAATCTTAGAATATAGAAAATCAGATTTAGTAAAATTAGATTTATATATACATAATGAGCCGGTAGATGCGTTATCATTTATAGTGCATAAAGATACAGCATATACAAGAGGACGCAAAATGGCAGAAAAGTTAAAAACTGTAATTCCAAGACAATTATTTGAAATACCAATACAAGCAGTAGTTGCAGGAAAAATCATTGCAAGAGAAACTATTTCAGCAATGAGAAAAGATGTACTTGCAAAATGTTATGGCGGAGATGTTACAAGAAAGAAAAAACTATTGGAGAAACAGAAAAAAGGCAAAAAGAAAATGAGGCAAATAGGGAATGTCGAGGTTCCACAAGAGGCATTCTTAGCAGTACTTAAACTAGATAATGAGGAATAATTGTAATTATTTACTGTTAATGGGGACTTAAGATTTTTGACAGCCAATATTGAATAATCATTAAAACAATTGACAATTAAAATAATATGGTATAGAATGGCAATGAAATTAAAAAAATGATAACAAAGGAGGTACTAAAATGATTACTTTAGATGATATAAGAAACAACCCAGAAGTGCAAGAACTTGTTGTTGGAGCACAAAATCAATTAGATGCATTAGGATACACAGAGCACTCTGTAAGACATGTTTCAATAGTTTCTCAAAGAGCAGGTAAAATATTAGAAGAATTAGGATATGGAAAAGATAGAGTAGAGCTTGCAAAAATTGCAGGTTATTTACATGATATAGGTAATGGAGTAAACAGAGTAGATCACGCTCATTCAGGTGCTATTATGGCATATAACATTTTAAAAGAAATGGGAATGCCAATAAAAGATAGAACTGAAATAATGTCTGCAATTGGAAATCATGATGAAGCAACAGGTACTGCGATAAGTGATATTTCAGCTGCTTTAATCCTTGCGGATAAATCAGATGTGCATAGAAACAGAGTTGTAAACAAAAATATGGCAACTTTTGATATTCATGATAGAGTAAATTATGCAGTAACGAATGCAAATTTAAGCATTATAAAAGAAACGAGAAAAGTAGTATTAGAATTAACAATAGACACAACAATTTGCCCTGTTTTAGACTATTTTGAGATATTTATGCAGAGAACTATGATGAGCAAATATGCAGCAAAATACTTAAATATATGGTTTGAACTAATAATTAATGAAACAAAATTATTATAAGGAGGAAAACATTTGAAAAAGCTAAAATTAATAACAATTGAATTACTATTACTTATTTTAACAGCTATGGCATTTTTAGGATTTTATAAAAAAGAAGAATATAGAGTTAGAAATCTAATTCCAGAATATAAACAAGGAATGAATTATACAGACCAAAGATTAATAACAATGACAGTGTCTGACGAAATTAAAGAAACATTAATATATGATGCAGAAGGAAATCTTGTAGAAGAAGAGAAAGAAGGCATTGACTATACTGAAGAAAATGGATACAAAAGAGTAGAAGTAAAAGTAAATGATGATAGCATTTTGACAGAAGAAAATTATGAAAAAGTTAAAAATATTGTACTAAACAGACTAAATGGACTAGGAATTGGAGAATATACCGTTGAACTTGATAAAGCAACAGGTCAAATAAAAATAAGACTTCAGGAAACTGATAATACAGATATGTGGGCATATTACTTAAATCAGAGTGGTAAATTAGAAATAACAGATGCAGAAACAGGTGAAGTATTATTAGATGAATCACATATAAAAGATGTTGGGTTGTTATATGGTTCAAACTTAGATGAAAACGGTCAAAATGTATCATATATATATTTACAGATAGCTTTTGACAAAGATGGAACAGCAAAATTAGACGAACTTAGCAAAGTTTATATAGCAACAACAGAAGAAGTAGAAAATGAAGATGGAGAAAAAGAAGAAACAACTACTGAAAAGAAAGTTGCAATATATTTAAATGGTACAAATATGGGAAGCACAGTTATAACAAACATTATTTATAATGATGCTGTAGCATTATGTGTAGGTAGTGCAACAGACAATGATGAATATACAGAGCAATCAGAAAATGCTACCAATATTGTTAAAATTTTAAGAAGTGGAACATTCCCTATAGAATATACAATTAAAGATGAAGAAATAGAAGCGTATTCTAGCAAACTAGACATTAAATTTAAATATTATGAAATAGCAGTATTGATACTTACATTAGCTTTGTATATAGTTTTAATTATAAGATTTAAAGAAAGAGGATTAATTACAGGGAATCTTCTTGTAGGATTTTTAGCAGCAACAATAATAATGCTAAGACTTACAAATGTTGTTATGACAAATACTGCTATAATAGGTATTGCACTAGCTGTAATTATAGACTATATGTTTTTAATTCAAATATTAAAATCAAAAGGCAATTTTAATGAAATGTTAATAAAACATTTCTTGAATTGGACACCAACATATATAATTACTGTTATTATAGCATTCTCTAAAATGACAGCGATTAGTAGCTTTGGAATGGCATTAATTTGGGGCGCAATGATTATATATATATATAATTTGATTTTTACAAAATCATTAATAGATTTTTTAAAGGAGATAAAAAATGAAAAAAAGTAGAATAATCATACCATCAATAATGATAATATTATATTTCTTTTTAGCATTTTTACCACAAGAAATGCAAATTGGTGGTAAAGATGTAATAATAGATATATTTTTAAAAATGCTAATTGCAATTATTGCAATTACAATATATTTTATAGTAAGATTTCATAAAAAAGGGCTAGGCACAGTTTTAATAAACACATTAGTAATCCCAGTTTGCTTTGAAATAGTTTTTCTATTACTTGCAATATTTACAGGTAATGTTATATACGGATATTCAATATCTGTTATATTATATATATTAGCTTTTATTGTATATTACACAATGTATATGTATGAAATAAATAAACCAGACAAAAAGCAAAGTAAGAAAAACTAAAGAGCGGTAGCCTTTTATGAATAAAAAAACGATTTCCCTATTCACCAAAAAAAATTTTCCTAATATTATAATATTAGGAAATTTTTTTAAAAAAGGGATGAAAAAAATGTTTAAATTATTAAACAGAAGTCGTTATATACAAGAAATTACTAAAGAAGAAATGAAAAAGATTATTAAAGAAATTGAAAATGTTGTTATATTAGATGTAAGAAGTCCTCAAGAATACAAAGAAGGACATGTAGCAGGTGCTATTAATATACCAGTTTATGAAATAGAACGAAAAGCTGCTAAATTTATAAAAAATAAAGGAAGCGTTATAGTGGCATATTGCAGTGCAGGAATAAGAAGTAGAAGGGCTTTAGAGATATTAAAGAAACAAGGTTATAAAAATTTATATAATGTTAAAGAAGGTTATTAGATAATGGAATTTATCGATATAGGAGCTTTTTAGTGAATGTAGCAAATAAAAATAATACCATTAACAAACAACTAAAAATTTTCTTGACAAATAAAGTTGCATTATATAAAATATGATTGAAACAAAAGATAAAAATGATATAGAAAGGTGTGACATATATGACAAATCTTAGAGTAGATTTAGATTATTCAGGTATACAAAACAAAGAATTACTTGATTACCAAAAAGAGGTAAAAGCAGTGCACCAAGAACTTTACAGCAATCCAAATAGTGAGTTCGATTTTAAAGGATGGTTAGATTTACCAATAAATTATGATAAAAAAGAATTTGAAAGAATAAAAAAAGTAGCCAAAAAAATACAAAAAAATTCAGAAGTCCTTCTTGTAATAGGAATTGGAGGTTCATATTTAGGAGCAAGAGCAGTAATAGAAGCATTAACAAATACATTCTATAATATGTTACCAGCAAAACAAAGAAAATATCCACAAATATTATTTGCAGGAAACAACTTAAGCCCTAATTATATGAATGATTTAATAGAATGTATAGGAGAAAAAGATATTTCTATAAATGTTATATCAAAATCTGGTACAACTACTGAGCCAGCTATTGCATTTAGAATTTTTAGAGAATTTATGGAATCAAAATATGGATTAGATGAAGCAAGAAAAAGGATATATGTAACAACAGATAAAGATAAAGGTGCATTAAAACAATTAGCTGATGAAGAAGAATATGAAACCTTTGTTATACCAGATAATATTGGCGGAAGATATTCTGTATTAACAGCAGTAGGACTTTTACCAATTGCTACAGCAGGAATTGATATAGATAAGTTAATGCTAGGTGCAATAGAAGCTAAATCAAGATATTTAGATGATAATATAAAATATAATGAATGTTATCAATATGCAGTAGCAAGAAATATATTATATAAAAAAGGAAAAACTAATGAAATATTAGTAAATTATGAGCCTAAAATGGCATATTTTACAGAATGGTGGAAACAATTATTTGGAGAAAGTGAAGGCAAAAACAAAAAAGGAATATTCCCTTGCGGTGCACTATTTACAACAGATTTACATTCATTAGGACAATATATACAAGAAGGAAAAAGAAATCTATTTGAAACAGTTATATCAATAGAAGAATCAAAAACAGATATAAAGATAAAAAAAGATGCCGAAAATTTAGATGGATTAAATTATTTAGAAGGTAAGACTATGGATTTTGTTAATAAAAAAGCGATGGAGGGAACTATTGAAGCTCATATATTTGGAAATGTCCCAAATATAAAAATTAGTATAACAAAATTAAATGAAGAAGCAATTGGAGAGCTTATATATTTCTTTGAACTTGCGTGTGCAGTTTCTGCTGGTTTGCTAAAGGTAAATCCATTTAATCAGCCAGGAGTAGAAGCATATAAGAAGAACATGTTCAAACTATTAGGTAAACCATAAAGTAGTGCATTGAAGGAGGAAAAAATGCTTTTATATCCAGACATATATTTAAGAAAAGTAGAAGACATATCAATTGATTTATTAAACAAAAACAATATTAAAGGTCTTATTTTAGATATAGATAACACGTTAATAGATTATGATAAAAAATTAGAAGAAACAACAATAAAATGGTGTGAAAATTTAAAAAAGCAAGGTATAAAAATGTGTATATTATCAAACACAAATAAATTATATAAAGTAGAAAAAGTTGCAAAAGCTTTAAATTTAGAATATATATATTTTGCACATAAGCCGAACAAAAAGGGATTTCATGATTCTAAAGAAAAGCTTAATTTACCAAATGAACAAATTGCAGTAGTAGGGGACCAAATATATACAGATGTATTAGGTGGAAATAGATGTAAAATGTTTACAATTCTTATTGTACCAAGAGATACACGAGATATTTGGCTTACTAAATTAAAAAGACCTTTTGAAAAAGTAATAATAAAAAGATTGAAGATAGCAGAAAAGGAAGGAAAAAAATAAATGTATTTTAATGATGTTCATATACTTTGGTATTTTCTAACAATATTAATAGGTGGAATTGTTGGACAAGCGACTGACTATATTAGTAAATCATTTATAGATGAAAAGAAGATTTTATCAAAAGTAAATATTAAAGAATATTTAAGAGTGTGTATTCCTAATTATATATTAATATTTACAACAGCAACTTTATATACTGCCTTATTATATGTTTTTGGAACAACTAAATTAATAGATTTTATAAGATTTGCAATATTAATACCAATGCTAATTATAGCTTTTATAGTAGATTACAAAATACAAATTATTCCTAATAGATTAAACCTTACAATGTTTGAAGTAGGGCTAGTGTTTACATTTATATTAGGAATAACTAATATAAATATGGCTACAAATTTACTATTAGGAATGCTTGCAGGTGGAGGAATTTTCTTAGTAATAGCATTACTTGGTGGATTAATTGCAGGAAAAGAAGCAATGGGATTTGGTGATGTAAAGCTTATGGGTGCATTAGGATTATTCTTTGGGCTAAATAGTACAATATTAATTTCAGTTTTAGCATTTTTGCTAGGAGCAATTATAGGAATAATCTTGATAATAGCTAAAAAGAATAAAGCCAATAATTACATACCATTCGGACCTTTTATAGTAATGGCTACAATTATTAAAATCTTTGTACCATTTAATGTTTTATTTACTATCTTAATGAAGATATTTTCATTAGGGTTATATTAAAATTTAAAAGAGGGTGAAAGTTATGAATGAAAAAATACGATACTTAAGAGAAAAAATGAAGAAATTAGACTTAGAAGGCATGATAATTTCAAACCCGATAAACATTAAATATCTAACTAACATAGAAGAAGAAGGAACACTTCTTATAACAAGGAAAGAAAATATTTTTATAACATATTCTATGTATTTAGAAAGTGTAAAAAATACGCTTACTATAAACGATGAAATAATCGTTGCAGACACGAGAGAAATCTCAAAAGAAGACTATGAAAACTTCTTTCTGTTCTGCGAAAACGTAGGCTTTGAGGAAAACTATGTTACATACGAAAATTACAAGATTATAAAGCAAAAATATAAAACAAATAATTTAGTAGAAACAGAAGGCCTACTAGAAAAAATGAGAGAAGTAAAAAATCAAGATGAAATAAATAATATAAAAAAAGCTTGCGAAATTACAGATAGATGTTTCGAACATTTACAAAAATTTATAAAGATAGGAATAACAGAAATAGAAATTGCGAATGAAATAGAAGACTTTTTTAAAAAAAATGGCGCAGAAAACATATCTTTTAAACCTATTGTAGCTGTTGGGGAGAACACTTCAAATCCACATTGGAAGCCAACTAAAAGAGCAGTAAAAATGGCTGATCCAATCCTAATAGATATGGGATGCAAATATAATGGATATTGTTCAGACATGACAAGAACAATATTTATGGGTTGTATTTTAGAAGAGATTAAACCTATATATGATTTAGTATTAAAAAATCAACTATTAACTACAAGAGAAATGAGAGAATATGCAAATATAAAAATGCTTAGCTCAATTTCAGAAACAGATTTTAAAGTAAATGGTTATGACTTAATTCATGCAGTAGGACACGGAATAGGCTTAGAGGTACACGAAAGACCTATAATTTCTTTTAAAAATGATACTTTTTTAAAAGAGAATATGGTACTTGCGAATGAACCAGGAATATATCTTCCAGGTAAATATGGAATAAGAATAGAAGATACTGTTCTTGTTGGAAAAAATGAAGGAATATCTTTAACAAATTTTCCAAGAACTTATGTGGTTATCTAAGGAAAACGCATTTAACGTTAAAGTTCAGACCCAAATTTTCAAATTAGTAGCTCCACGTGTCGGTTAGACATTTTCTTTTCGTGCTTTAGCCTAAGAAAAGAAAATGTCCAACCGACAACAAGATGGAGCGGATTATATATTAATTAGTTTGAACTGTAACTATTTAACTAATAAATTCTTAAAAAGGCTTGCAAAGACTGTAAAAATATAGTAAAATAAATAAGCAATTTATGAATAAAATTAAAGAAAAGAGGTAATAATATGGCAGAAGTATATATGGCCGGAGATGTTAGAAACGGAACAACATTTGAAATGGATGGTTCAGTATTTAAGGTAGTTGAATTTCAACATGTAAAACCAGGTAAAGGAGCAGCATTCGTAAGAACAAAATTAAAAAATGTAATAACTGGTGCAGTTCTAGAAAAAACATTTAATCCATCAGAAAAATTACAAGGTGCGGAAATCGAAAAAAGAGAGATGCAATATTTGTATAATGATGAAGACTTATATTATTTTATGGATAATGAAACATATGATCAAATTCCTTTGAATATTAACGATTTAGGAGACACTCTAAAATATTTAAAAGAGAATATGAATGTAAAAATATTATCTTTCAAAGGTAAAGTTTTTGCAGTAGAACCACCAATATTTGTTGAATTAGAAGTAAAATATACAGAACCAGGATTCGCTGGAAACACTGCGGGGGCAGGACAAACAAAACCAGCAGAATTAGAAACTGGATATAAAATTAATGTTCCACTATTTGTAAACACAGGTGATATTATTAGAATTGATACAAGAACCGGCGAATATATGGAAAGAATTTAAAAAAAGGAAGAGTTTAAAAATGGCAAATTTATCTAATGAACTAAAAAAGATTTTAAATAGCCTTGAGAACAATATCGAAGATGAAAAAACTTTAAGTTTAGCAAAAACAGAAATGTTTAATTTATATAATATTTTCCTTGATGAAATGAGTAAAATGCAGGAATTAGCAGACAATAGAATAGCAGAGCTTGCAGAATCTCAAGAGAGAATGAATCAAAAATTAAACAAAATAGAAAGTGGATTAAAAAATATAGAAAAAGATATCTATATAGATGGAATGCAAGATGAAGATTACGATTTAAGTATTACATGTCCATATTGTAATAAAGAATTTGAAGTTCCAACAGAAGATTTAAAAGATGAAATTATTTGTCCAGAATGTAATAATGAAATCGAATTAGATTGGGGAACAGATTCTTGTGACGGAAATTGCTCTGAAGGAGGATGCTTTCATCATTGCGATAACGAAGATGATATGTAATCTAAAGGATTGACGGCTTTGCCGTCTTTTTTTATTGAAAAATGCAAGTGTGGACCTGTTGTTGCACCATTTGTGGGATTGCCATTAGAATCTTTATATCTATTATTCGGAATGCCATAAACATTTTTAGGACCTACTGTACCAATAATAGAGCCTTTTAAAACAAAATCACCTATATTGCATAAAAAGTTGGGAGAAAGATGACAATATTCAAAAGTATATTCACCATTATTTATAATGACGGAAAAACCACCACTACCATTAAAACCTTGGTAAACAACATTTCCTGAAAAAGTAGCTACAACAAAAGAACCGAACTGGTGCTGGAATATCTATTCCAGAGTGATATGTAGAAGCACCAGAGGTAGGTTGCATTCTATAACCAAAATACGATGAAACACTATAATGGTTGGGAACAGGCCAGACAAAATCAGAACTAAAATTTGAAAATGCAGAAGAATCTAAAATATAAGAATCATTTAAAAGAAAAAAACTAATAATAAGTAGTAAAATAATAGCAACAAAACTATAAATAGAAAAATAAAAAAAACGGCTAAACATATAAAAAACCTCCAAAGTTATTATATAGTAGCCAGATTACTTATAATCTACCAATAAAAAACGGAAATGTCAATAAAAATGTAAAAAATATCAGAAAACCGCTAGACAAAAAACTTAAGTCCCCGTGTCTGAAGGTGTCCCTTTGTATTTTTAAAAATATGGTTAATGTTCAGACTAATCGCTATATAATCTGCTCCATCTTGCTGTCGGTTGGACATTTTCTCTTTTCTTGGGTTAAAGCACGAAAAGAAAAGTGAAACCGACACGTGGAGCTATTAATTTGAAAATTTAGGTCTGAATAGTAACAAAATATGAGATAAAAATTTTTCTAAACTATTGCAAAAAGGACTAAAATGTAGTACAATAATTATGCTTACAAGCAAAATACCTTTTACTTAGCTATAAGAATATCCGACTTTAGTTCAGTTTAAGGCAAATAAAAAATAGGAGGAATAAATATGACAAAGGAAAGAAAACAAGAAATCATTAATAACTTTAAAAGAGATGAAAAGGATACAGGTTCATCAGAAGTACAAATAGCTCTTTTAACAGAAAGAATTAATGAGTTAACAGAACATTTAAAAGTTCACAAAAAAGATAATCATTCAAGAAGAGGGCTTTTACAAATGGTAGGTAAAAGAAGGAACTTACTTAACTATTTAGCTAAGAAAGACTTAGATAAATACAGAGAAATTACAGAAAAATTAAATATTAGAAAATAATATTTTTAGCAAGGGCGGGGGAGTTTCCGCCCTTAATTTCGATAACTTAAGAAATAAATTTGTAAAATGAGGTAGCTTGTAAAATGTAATTTTTCAAATTATATTTTAGAGGTTATCTTCATAAAACAAATGTGTTTCTTGTTATATATAGGCGAAAGCCAAATTTTAAGGAGGAATATTTTATGTTAAAAACTTATTCAATGGATTTAGCAGGAAGAAATCTTACAATCGAAACGGGAGAACTTGCAGGACTTGCAAATGGAAACGTATTAGTAAGATATGGAGACACTGTTGTAATGGTAAATGTTACAGCATCAAAAGAACCAAAAGAAGGTATAGACTTTTTTCCATTATCAGTAGATTATGAAGAAAAACTATATGCAGTAGGAAAAATTCCAGGAGGATTTACAAAAAGAGAAGGAAAGGCAGCAGATAAAGCAATACTTGTATCAAGAGCAATTGATAGACCAATAAGACCATTATTTCCAAAAGATTTTAGGAATGATGTAGTTGTTGTCGCAACAGTATTATCTGTAGAACCAGATAATTCACCAGAAGTATGTGCTATGATTGGTGCTTCAGCAGCACTTTCAATATCAGATATACCATTTGGAGGACCTACAGCAGCAGTAAAAGTAGGATATATTGATGGAGAATTCGTAATCAACCCAGGATTAGAACAAAGAGCAAAAAGTGAATTAGACTTAACAGTTGCAGGAACAATGGATAAAATTGCTATGATAGAAGCAGGAGCAAAAGAATTACCAGATGACAAAATGCTAGAAGCAATTAAAAGAGGACATGTTGAAATTAAAAGACTTTGCGAATTTATTGCAAAAATAAGAGATGAAATCGGAAAACCAAAATTCGAATACAAATCTTTTGAAGTAGATCACGACATTTATGAAGAAATTGAAGTTAACTTCAAAGACAGAATGTACAAAGATGTACAAGCAATAGAAAAAGAAGCAAGAGATAAAAATATGGAAGTTCTTGCAGAAGATGTTAAAACATATTTCGTAGAAAAATATGGAGAAGAACGAGCAGAAGAAATTAAAGTAGATATAGCTGACAGTTTGTATAAATTAGAGAAAAAATGTGTTAGAGAAATGATTTTAAAAGAACATAAAAGACCAGATGGAAGAGCTATAGATGAAATAAGACCATTATCTTGTAGAGTAGGGTTATTACCAAGAACACATGGTAGTGCAGTATTTACAAGAGGTCAAACACAAGTATTAACAGTTGCAACATTAGGAATGGCAAAAGAAGAACAATTATTAGATGGATTAGATGAAGAAACATCAAAAAGATATATACATCAATATAACTTCCCAGGTTATAGTGTAGGAGAAGCAAAAACATCTCGTGGACCAGGAAGAAGAGAAATAGGACATGGAGCATTAGCAGAAAGAGCATTAGTACCAGTAATACCATCACAAGAAGAATTTCCATATACCATAAGAGTTGTATCAGAAGTTCTAAGCTCAAATGGTTCTACATCACAAGCAAGTATTTGCGGAAGTACATTAGCATTAATGGATGCAGGTGTTCCAATTAAAAATCCAGTTGCAGGTATTTCAACAGGATTAGTAACAGATAGCGAAAATCCAGACAATTATGTTATGCTTACAGATATCCAAGGATTAGAAGATTTCTTTGGAGATATGGATTTTAAAGTTGGTGGAACAGAAAAAGGAATTACAGCAATACAGGTAGATATAAAAATAGATGGATTATCATATAATATTATAGAAGAAGCTTTTGCAAGAACAAGAAAAGCTAGAAAATATATTTTAGATGAAATAATGCTTAAAGAAATTGCAAAACCAAGAGATGAATTATCTAAATATGCACCAAAAACAATAACAACAACAATCAGTGTAGATAAAATTAAAGATGTAATTGGTTCAGGTGGAAAAGTTATAAATAAAATAATTGAAGAAACAGGTGTAAAAATAGATATTGAAGAAGACGGAAGAGTATTTATTTATGCAGACAATAAAGAAAATGCAGAAAAAGCATTAAAACAAATCGAAGATATAACAAGAGAAATTGAAGTTGGAGAATTTTATGAGGGTACAGTTGCAAGAATTATGCCATTTGGAGCCTTTATATCTTTAGGAGGAGGAAAAGAAGGATTACTTCATATTTCAAAAATTTCTAAAGAAAGAGTAGAAAAAGTAGAAGATGTGCTTAGCATCGGAGATAAAATAATAGTAAAAGTATTAGAAATTGACGACCAAGGAAGAATCAACTTGAAAAAAGTTGGAGACCAAGGAGAATAATATTAGATAAAGGAGGAAAATATGGAATATCTAAAAATATTACAGCAAGCTGCAACTTGGCTAATTGTAATATTCTGGACATATAACATATCAATAAGTGTCTTTTCACTAATTAAATTTAAAGAAAAACCACTTTTAGTAGATAAAAAACATAAATTTATGGCAATAATTCCTGCCCATAATGAAGAAGCGGTTATAGGAAATTTACTAGAAAGCCTAAATAAGCAAGATTATCCAAAAGAATTATTAGATATCTATGTAATTGCAGATAATTGTACAGATAATACAGCTGCAATTGCAAGAGATTTAGGTGCTATTGTATATGAAAGAAATGACCCTACTAAGAAAACAAAAGGATATGCAATGCAATGGTTCTTGGCAAAAAAAATCGAAGAAAATGCTGATTATGATGCCTTTTTCGTATTTGATGCAGATAATATTGTAACACCAAATTTTACTATGGAGATGAACAAAAAACTTTGCCAAGGAGAAGAAGTGGTTCAAGGCTATAGAGATATAAAAAATCCATCAGATACTTGGGTTACAGCAGGATATGCTTTGTTTTATTGGACAATGCACAGATTTTACCATTTAGCAAGATATAATATAGGCTTGTCACCATTATTAAATGGAACAGGCTTTATGGTTAAGTTTGATGTAGTAAAAGAAAAAGGATGGAATACAAAAACTTTAACAGAAGATATAGAGTTTTCTTTAATAAATATTATTGAAGGAAGAAAATTAGGATGGGCAACAGATGCGATTGTTTATGATGAACAACCTTTAGGATTTAAACAATCTTGGACACAAAGAACAAGATGGTCAGTAGGACATATCCAATGCTTTAAATTATATGTAAAAGATTTAGCTCAAAGTGTTGTAAAACACAAAAAAATTATGAATTTTGATGGATTACTTTATTTGATGGGAATGCCTATTTTAGTAGTAACATTAGCATTGTTATTAGTAAACTTATTTATATATTTAGGAAATGGAATGACACTATCTGCTTTATTATATGCTTATGCAAAATATATTTTAGCAACATTCTTATTACCACCTTTATCGGCATTACTAATATTGATTGTAGATAAAAGACCAATTAAACCAATGTTAAAAGGTTTATTATGCTACCCATTGTTCTTAGGCTCTTGGATATTAATAAATATTAAAGCTTTGATAAAACCAAATACAACTTGGGAAAAAATTGACCATGTAAGGAATATAAAAGCCGAAGAATTATAACATTTGTAAATTGGGAAGTTATATAACTTCTCAATTTTAACATAGGAGAAAATATAGATGATAATAGATAAATATTTTGAACAAAAAATAAAAACATATGCTTTTGTTGGACCTTCTGGTACAGGTAAGAGTTATAGGGCACAAATGGTTGCAGCAGACAAAGGAATAAAATATATAATTGATGATGGTTTGCTTATAAAGGAAAATGAAGTAATAGCAGGAATATCAGCAAAAAAAGCAACTACCAAAATAGAAACAGTAAAAAGAGCATTATTTAATAAGCCAGAAGAAGCAAATGAAATAAAAAAAGCCTTTAGAAAATACAAACCAGAAAGTATACTTATTCTTGGGACATCAGATAATATGATTCAAAAAATAATGGAAAATTTGGGGTTAACAAATTTAGTAGAAACAATCTATATTCAAGATGTGGCAACAGAACTAGAAATGGAAGAAGCAAAGAGAATGAGACAAACTGAAGGAAAACATGTTATACCTGTTCCTACATTTGAAATAAAAAAAGATTTTTCAGGATATTTATTAGATCCACTTCAAATTTTTAAATTTAAGGGTAAAGGCGCAAAACCATATATATCAGAAAAATCAATAATAAGGCCAACATTTAGCTATTTAGGGAATTATACTATTTCAGATTCAATATTTAGAGAAATAATTGAATATATGGCAAACAAAACAGATTCAATACATAAAATAAACAGAGTAAGGATTGAAAACAAAGAAACAGGAATTGAATTAGAAATAGATGTTACTATAGTATATGGATATGATATATTTAATGAATTAAAAGATTTCAAAAAGAAATGTAAAAAAGAAATAGAAAACTTAACAGCAATGAATGTAGATATAACAGCAATAAATGCAAGAGAAATATATATAGGAGAAGAAGTAGATAAAAAAACAAAGGAGTAACAATTTGAGAATTATAATAAAATTTTTATATAAAATATTATCAAAAATAATATATAGAGTGGAAGTAAAAGGTAAAGAGAATTTACCAAAAGAGGAAGCAGCAATTATTTGCCCAAATCATGTGCATTTTTTAGATGGACCAACTCTTATTGCAAATTCAAAAAGGAAAATTAATGTTTTAGCGAAAGAAGAATTATTTAAAAATAAATTTTTGAGTAATTGTTTAAGAATGCTCGGAATGTACCCTATAAAAAGAGGTTCTGCAGATATTGAAGCAATAAAAGTATCATTGAAAATTTTAAAAAATAATGAGCTTTTAATGATTTTCCCTGAAGGAACAAGAAATGGTATGGCAAAAGGAGTAAAACCTAAAAATGGTGCAGTTGTAATGGCAATAAAAGCAGGAGTACCAATAATTCCAGTAGGAATTATTGGAAATTTTAAACCTTTTAGAAAAATTACTATGAAAATAGGAAAACCAATAGATTATAG
>SFKP01000018.1 GCA_004553715.1 Clostridiales bacterium | reverse complement strand
CTCCACGTGTCGGTTGCACTTTTCTTTTCGTGCTTTAGCCTAAGAAAAGAAAATGTCCAACCGACAGCAAGATGGAGCGGATTATATATTAATTAGTCTGAACTGTAACAAATAAACATAAAAAATTTAATAAAATAATTGCAAAAATATTTATATTATGTTAAAATATAAAAAGTGTTTTCAAAAAATAAAGGAAGAGGTGAAGACTTAAAATGAAAAAAGATATACAACCAGAGTACGGAAAAACAACAATAACATGTGCATGTGGAAATGTAATAGAAGTGGGTTCTACAAAAAAAGATTTAAAGGTAGATATATGTTCTAAATGCCATCCATTTTGGACAGGAAATTTAAAAAGAGATACAACAGGCGGAAGAGCAGACAAATTTAGAAAAAAATATGGTATTGGATAATCGAAGATATTTTAAAAAAAGAGTTTCGAATCAGAAATCTCTTTTTTTGTTGCACAAAAACTTAAGTCCCCGTGTCTTAACGTGTCCCTTTTGTCTAAAGTTTTTGTTAATGTTAAGACCAAAATTTTCAAATTAGTAGCTCCACGTGTCGGTTGCACTTTTCTTTTCGTGCTTTAGCCTAAGAAAAGGAAATGTCCAACCGACAGCCAGATGGAGCGGATTATATATTAATTAGTCTGAACTGTAACAAGTTTTTAATAAAAATACCATAAAAATATTGAAAAAATGTTGTTATTATTATAAAATAATTATATTATTGGATAAAAGGGGCAAAAGGAAAATGAGTTATTCTAAAACAGTTGATCAAAAATGGCAAAAAAAATGGAAAGAGCAAGGTTTAAACAAATTTAAATTAGATGAAAATGGTAATAAATTATACTGCCTAGAAATGTTTTCATATCCATCAGGAGCAAATTTGCATTTAGGGCATTGGTATAATTATGCACCAGCAGATTCGTATGCAAGATTAAAGAGAATGAAGGGATTTAATGTATTTCATCCTATGGGATTTGATGCATTTGGTTTGCCTGCAGAAAATTACGCAATTAAAACAGGAATACACCCACAAGATTCTACTATTAAAAATATAGAAACAATGAAAAGACAATTAGAAGAAATGGGAGCAGATTACGATTGGGATTATTCTGTAGAGACCTGTATGCCAGATTATTACAGATGGACACAATGGATATTTTTACAATTATATAAAGCAGGACTTGCATATAAAAAAGAAGCACCTGTTAATTGGTGCAATAGTTGTAATACTGTTCTTGCAAATGAACAAGTTGTTGGTGGAGTTTGCGAAAGATGTGGTACACAAGTAGAAAAGAAAAAACTTAGACAATGGTTTTTTAGAACTACAAAATATGCTCAAGAATTACTTGATGGATTAGAAGATTTAGATTGGCCAGAGTTAACAAAAAAAATACAGAAAAATTGGATAGGCCGTTCAGAAGGAAGTCACATAATATTTAAAAGTGAAGATACTGATATAGAATTTAAAGTATTTACTACAAGACCAGACACAGTATATGGAGTAACTTATGTTGTAATGGCTCCAGAAAGTAGTTTAGTAGATAAAATCTGTAAAGAAGAATATAGAGCAGATATTGAAGAATACAGACAGCGTACTTCAAAACTGACAGAAATAGAAAGAATGTCTGAAGAGAGAGAAAAAACAGGAGTGTTTACTGGCGCTTATGTAATAAATCCTGTAAATAACGAGAAAGTGCCTGTTTGGATTTCTGATTATGTAATAGAAGATTATGGTACAGGTATGGTAATGGCTGTTCCTGCACATGATGATAGAGATTATGCATTTGCAACAAAATATAATTTACCAATCAAACAGGTGGTTGCAAGTAAAGATGGAAAAGAAGTTAAGCTTCCATATACAGAAAAAGGAATTTTAATAAATAGTGATAAATTTAATGGAATGACATCTGAAAAAGCAAAAACTGAAATAACAGATTACTTAAATTCTTTAGGATGTGGAGAAAAAACCATAAATTATAGATTAAAAGATTGGTTAATTTCAAGACAAAGATATTGGGGAGCTCCAATTCCAATTATTTATTGCCCAAATTGTGGAGAAGTAGCAGTAGATGAAAAAGATTTACCTGTTAGATTACCATATAATGTTGAATTTAAACCGGATGGAGAATCTCCGCTTAAAAAGTCAGAAGAATTTATGAATTGTACATGCCCTAAATGTGGAGCAAAAGCTACTAGAGAAGCAGATACATTAGATACTTTTGTGTGTTCATCATGGTATTATTTAAGATATCCAGATGCAAATAATGATAAAGAAGCATTTAACAAAGAAATAATTAATAAAATGCTTCCTGTAGATGTATATATCGGTGGAAAAGAGCATGCGGCAATGCATTTAATATATGCAAGATTTATGACAAAAGCATTAAGAGATTTAGGTTACTTAAATTTTGATGAACCATTTAAAAGATTAGTGCACCAAGGTACAATACTTGGAAAAGACGGAAATAAAATGAGTAAAAGTAAAGGAAATACTGTGTCTCCAGATGTATATATTGATGAATATGGAGCAGATGTATTTAGACTTTATTTAATGTTTGGATTTGACTATGTAAAAGGTGGGCCTTGGAGCGATGACGGAATTAAGTCTATTGCAAAATATTTAAAGAGAATAGAAACCTTAATTCAAAAAGTATGTTCTACAAAATATGAAAAAAAGGAATCTTTAGATAAAGAAGAAAAAGAATTACTATTTGTAGAAAATAAAACCATAAAAAGTATGGAAGAGGACATCGAAAGATTTCAATTCAATACTGCAGTAGCAAGAGCTATGGAGTTCTTAAATGCATTAGTAAAATATGAGCAATCAAATGAGCCTAAAAATATGAAAATATTTAATGCAGCAATAGAAACTTATATAAAACTATTAGCGCCACTTGCACCACATTTTGCTGAAGAAGAGTGGGAAAGTTTAGGAAAGGAAACCTCGGTACATAAGGAGAAGTGGCCTAAATTTGATGAAAAAGCAATTCAAAAAAAATCTGTAGAAATTCCCGTACAAATTAACGGAAAAGTAAAATTCAAAGTTGAAATAGATGTAGCATCTAGCAAAGAAGATGTAGAAAAAATAGTTAAAACAAGTGAAGGCTTTAAAGCATTTAGCGAGTGCACTATAAAAAATGAAGTATATGTACCAGGAAGAATTTACAGCATACAAATTATTTAAGGAGTGAAATTAATGGACTATAAAGAACTAGCAGATTTAATATTTCCAGATGCAAAAACAGTAGAATATTACGAGGGAAAATATCCAGAAAGAAATTTAGAAGAAGGAGCATTTGTTACTCGTTTTGCACCAAGCCCAACAGGTTTTATACATATTGGAGGCTTATTTGGAGCAATTATTGATAAAAAGTTAGCAAAACAATCAAATGGAGTATTTATCTTAAGAATAGAAGATACAGACCAAAAAAGAGAAATTGAAAATGGCATTTCACAAATTGTTGATAGCTTAAATGAATTTGGAATAATACCTGATGAAGGAATGATTTCAGAAACAAAAAGCAAAGGAAATTATGGACCATATAAACAAAGCGAAAGAAAAGATATATACCAAGCTTTTGCAAAATCGTTAATTCAAAAAGGACTAGCATATCCATGTTTTTGTACACCAGAAGAGATAGAAGAAACAAGAAAAAAGCAAGAAGCAGCAAAAGTAAGACCTGGATATTATGGAGTTTGGGCAAAATGTAGAACAATGCCAATTGATGAAGTAGCAAATAAAATAAAAAATGGTGAAAAATATATAATAAGATTTAAGTCTCAAGGAAGAGAAGATAGAAGAATTAAACATAAAGATTTAATAAAAGGAAACATTGAATTCCCAGAAAATGATCAAGATATTGTTATTATAAAAGCAGATGGACTTCCTACATATCATTTTGCACATGTTGTAGATGATCATTTAATGAGAACAACACATGTAATTCGTGGAGATGAGTGGGTTTCATCCATACCACTTCATTTAGAGCTATTTAAAGCTTTAGAAATAAAGCCACCTAAATATGCACATACTGCAACAATTATGAAGGAAGAAAATGGTGGAAAGAGAAAAATTAGTAAAAGAAAAGATCCAGAAGCAGCAGTTAGTTTTTATTATGAACAAGGAATTCCAAAAGAAGCAGTAGTAGAATATTTATTGAATATAGCAAATTCAAATTTTGAGTTATGGAGAAAAGCAAATCAAGATAAATCTATAGATGAATTTGAACTATTACTTAATAAAATGAATATTAGTGGTGCTGTATTTGATATGGTAAAATTACAAGATGTTTCGAAAAATGTAATTTGCAAATTCTCAGCACAAAAAATATATGATGAAGTTCTAAATTGGGCAAAAAAATATGATAGTAAATTAGCAAATTTATTAAAAAACAACAAAGAATATTCATTGAAAATCTTAAATATTGAAAGAAGCAATGTAAAGCCAAGAAAAGATATTGCAAAATGGTCAGATGTAAGAAAAACGATTGAATATATGTATGAGGAAGAATTTAAAAACATTACAAATTTTGAATATCAAAAAATAAATGACCCAGAAGAAATAAACAAAATAGTACAAGAATATAGAGATAATTTTTTTGATATAAATGATGATAAAGAAACTTGGTTTAATAAAATGAAGGATTTATCAGAAAAATTAGGGTATGCACGCGAAGTAAAAGAATTTAAGAAAAACCCAGAACAATATAAAGGACATGTGGGAGATATAAGCACAGTCATAAGAGTAAAATTAACTTCAAAATGCAATACACCAGATTTATATGAAATAATGCAAGTGTTAGGGAAAGAAGAAGTTTTGAAAAGACTAAATTCATAATGAAGTAAAATTAGTTTATACTACATACAACAAAGGAGGAAGTTATATTGAAAAGAAATAGTTCTATATTTTCAAAAATTACTACATTTATCTTTTGGATTATATTAATAATTATATGTATTAAGGTTTATAGTGTTTATAAATCATTGTATTTTAACGGTTTTACAAAAGGTGAATATATACAAGGGAATACTGAATTTACAAGAGACAATATAATAAAATATGGAAAAGACCGTAGTTATAAAATGTATTCAAAAGATTATACTGATGCAATGTTTTATAAAGAAATAGATGTTAAACCCAATACTGCATATAAAGTAAGTTGTATAGTAAAAACCGAAAATGTAGAGCTAGAAAACGATAATTTACTTGGTGGAGCAATGATTTGTTTAGCAGAAGAATTAGATGAATCAGTAGCAGTGGTAGGCACAAATGACTGGCAAGAAATAAGTCTAATGTTTAATTCTAAAAACAGAGATAAAGTAAAAATTGGCTTCAGATTAGGCGGAAACCATGTAAATGCTAAAGGAACAGTATGGTTTGATAACTTAAAACTAGAAGAAGGGATTACTAATACAAGTACAACTTGGAAAATGGGATGTTTTATATTAAAACATGTCAATGTAAATATTGATGGAGAACAATATAAATTTGATATGTCAATGAATGATATTGAAACTGCAAGGTCAAATATTGAAAGATTTGAAAAAGATTGCAAAGTTTTATCAAATAATCAAATGGTGGCACAATGTGATATATATGAAGTAGATGATGAAATAAATACTATTTCTTATTCAGAAGAACATAAATATTATATTGGGGAAGATGATATAGAAAAATACATCGGAAATCTTATTATAGAAAATGAATATGACTATGTCTTTACTGTTGTAAGAATGGGAAATGATAATAAAGAAATACCAACAGAAAAATGGATAGGTTTAGGCGGAATGACTATAAATAATATTGGATACTCAACAATTAGAATGTCAAACAATTCGAATAATTATATATACACATATCATGCAAGTATAAATACTTTCCCAGAAGAAGTGTATTTACATGAATTTCTTCATACATTAGAAAGAATTCTAAATGAATATGATTATGAAATTCCAGAATTACATGATTATAGTAAATATAATTATTCAGAAGATAGCCTAAATGGATTAAAAGATTGGTATAAAGATTATATGTTATGCCAAATAAATGATACAAAGTCAGGCAAAAAGATAGGATTAAACTCAGAAGTATATTCTTTTAAACCACCACATAATAGCGATTTTGAGTTCAAAGTGGAAGTAGATTTTAACAAAGAGCCAGCAAATATTATAGAAGATATAAAATCTATTATTAAAGCATTTTCAACAACAGTAGAAACATTGGAAAGAAGTAAAAATATAGAAATAGTAGGAGATGGATAGGATGAAAACATCAGACTTTAATTATGTTTTGCCAAAAGAACTTATTGCACAGCATCCATTAGAAAAAAGAGATTTGTCAAGGCTTATGGTACTAAATAGAAAGTCAAGAACAATAGAAAATAAAACTTTTAAAGATATTATAGATTATTTAGAACCAGGAGATTGCTTAGTAATAAACGATACCAAAGTTATACCTGCCAGATTATATGGAAAAAGAATTGCGACAACAGAAGGCAGTAAAGATGTAGAAATTTTATTATTAAAAGAAATAGACAAAGACTTATGGGAAACGATGGTAAGACCTGGGAAAAAGATAAAACAAGGAACTAAAATCGAATTTGGAGAAGGTATTTTAAAAGGCGAAGTTTTAGAAGTATTAGAAAATGGAAATCGAAAAATAAAGTTTGAATATGAAGGAATTTTTAATGAAATATTAGATAAAATAGGTCTAATGCCACTTCCACCATACATAGAAGAAACTCTTAAAGATAAAGATAGATATCAAACAGTATATGCAAAATATGAGGGATCTGCAGCAGCACCAACAGCTGGACTTCATTTTACTCCAGAGTTACTAGAAAAAATAAAACAAAAGGGAATAGCAATTGCAAAAGTAACATTACATGTAGGAATTGGAACATTTAGACCAGTAAAAGTAGAAGATGTTGAAAAACATGAGATGCATAGTGAGCATTATTATATAAAACAAGAAGATGTTAACAAAATAAATAATGCTAAGAAACAAGGCAAAAAAATCATATCGGTAGGGACAACCTCTTGCAGAGTTTTGGAAAGTGTAGCAGATGAAAAAGGATTTGTACACGAAGAAGAAGGAGACACAAAAATATTTATTTATCCAGGTTATAAATTTAAATGTATAGATAGATTAATTACAAATTTCCATTTGCCAGAATCTACTTTAATAATGCTTGTTTCAGCATTAGCAGATAAAGATTTTATAATGGAGGCATATAACAAAGCAGTAGAAGAAAAGTATAGATTTTTCTCTTTTGGTGATGCAATGCTTATATATTAAAAAAGAAGGAGAATATTATGTCAGAAGCAATAACATACGAGTTATTACATGAGTGTAAACAAACAGGAGCAAGAAGAGGCGTTATACATACTCCACATGGAGATATTCAAACACCAGTATTTATGCCAGTTGGAACACAAGCAACAGTAAAATCAATGACTCCAGAGGAGTTAAAAGAAGAAGTAAAGGCAGATATAATTCTATCAAACACATATCACCTATATTTAAGACCAGGTCATGACATTGTAAAGGAAGCAGGAGGACTTCACAAATTCATGAATTGGGATAGACCAATTTTAACAGATTGTGGAGGTTTTCAAGTATTTAGTTTAAGTGATTTAAGAACAATTTCTGAAGAAGGCGTAGAATTTAAATCTCATTTAGACGGTAGCAAACATTTTTTTTCACCAGAAAAAGTAATGGAAATAGAAGAGGCACTAGGTGCAGATATTATAATGTCATTTGATGAATGTGTTGAATATCCTGCAACTTATGAATATACAAAACAATCAATGGAAAGGACAACTAGGTGGGCTGCAAGATGCAAAAAAGCACATAAAAATACAGACAAACAAGGACTATTTGGAATAATTCAAGGTGGATTTTATGAAGATTTAAGAGATAAAAGTTTAGAAGATTTAGAAAAATTAAATTTTCCAGGCTATGCTATTGGGGGAATAAGTGTAGGAGAGCCAAAAGAAGAATTTTTGAGAATTCTAAAATATACTGCACCGAAAATGCCAAAAGATAAACCTAGATATCTTATGGGAGTAGGGTCGCCAGACTATTTAATAGAAGCAGCAATGGCAGGCATTGATATGTGCGATTGTGTATTACCTACAAGAATAGCAAGAAATCGGAACAGCATTTACTTCAAGAGGAAAAGTAGTAATAAGAAATGCAGAATATGCAAGAGATTGGAATAAATTAGATGAAGAATGTGATTGTTATACTTGCAAAAACTATACTAGAGCATATATAAGGCATCTAGTAAAAACAAACGAAATTTTAGGAGTACGATTATTATCAATACATAACTTAAGGTTCTTGACTAGATTAATGGAAAAGGTTAAAATAGAAATAGAAAATGATAACCTATTAACTTTTAAAGAAGAGTTTTATAAAAAATATGGTTATACAAAAGAATGTTGAGGGAGAAAAAATATGGATTTATTAAATGAGAATAATGGAAAGAAATCGGAAAAGACAACAAGCCAAAAAATTATTTTATTATCAATTATTATTTTAGTATTTTTATTGATAATAACAATTGCTTTAATATTGTTATTGCCGAAGAAGAACAATACAAATATACAAGGAAAAGAAAAGATAAAAATAAATAATGAAGATACTGAAATTACACAAGGATTTGTATTTATTGATGAAACAGGAAAACAATATTTGGCTTTAAAAGAGCTATCTGCTTTTTTCAATTTTCAATATTATAATGGTGCATACATGGAATTTAATGAAGACAAATCCAAATGCTATATAGACGATGAATATGAAATAATAGGATTTGAAAAAGATAGTAATATTATTTATAAGACTGTAAAAGGAAGTAATGAACCAAATTATTCTTATTTAGAATTGTCTGAAAACATAATTTTAAATGATAATAAACTATATATATGTGTGGATGATTTAGCAGTAGCACTAAATTTATGTGTTCAAAATAAAAGTATTAATTCAATTAAATATTTGAAAGATAAATATAAAAAGACTTTGACAGAAAAAGGATATACATTAGATGAGAATAATAACAATTTAAAGGCAGTAGCTTATGATATGATTGTTGTAAGTAAAAATTCTAAAAAAGGAATTATGGATACTAATTTTCAAGAAATTGTTGGAGCAAAATATGATACAATAGAATTTAACGAAACAAAAAAAATATTTATAGTATCGAGCAATAATAAATATGGAATTATAGATAAATATGGACAAACAAAAATAAATTTAATATATGATGAACTTAAAAAAATAAGTAATTCACCTTTATTGTTTTCAATAAAGAAGGATGGAAAAATAGGTTTAATAAATTCCGAAAACAAAATTATATTAGGAACAGAGTATGACAAGTTAGGATATGAAGCAAACAAACAAAACGGAATAAAGTATACACTGATAATTTCAAATGTTGACTCACTAGAAAATGATGCAATAGTAGTTTCAAAAGATGAAAAATATGGACTAATAGATGCTGAAACAGGAGAAAAGATTATACCATGTGAAACAGATGGAATATATGAATTAGAAGAAAATAATACATCAAGATATGTTGTAGTGATAAGTGGACAAACATATAATTTAGAAGATTATTTACAATATCTAGAATTTAGACAAAATACTATGTAGATTTGGAAGGAATATAAATGGATGAACAAGAAATAGCTAAACAAAAAGAATTTATAAATAAAGTAAAAGATATAAACAAACGTAAAAACTTACATTACCATATTTTAACAATGGGATGTCAGTTAAACGAAAATGATTCAGAAAAAATAGCTGGAATGTTAACTGATATGGGATACTTAGAGACAAATAAGCAGGAAGAAGCAAATATTTTTATAATAAATACTTGTTGTGTCAGAGAAAATGCAGAAGAAAAGCTATTTCGGAAAACTTGGAGAATTAAAAAAAATTAAAGAAAAAAATGGAGCTATAATTGCAATATGTGGATGTATGATGCAAGAAGCTCATATTCAGCAAAAGTTAAAACAAAGTTATCCTTTTGTTGATATTATATTTGGTACGCATACTCTTCATAAATTACCAGAAGATTTATACAATAAATTAATAAGTGAAAAGAAAATCAATGACATATTAGATATAGATGGCAAGGTATATGAAGGTTTACCAATAAAAAGAAATGATTTAAAAAAAGCCTCTGTTACTATTATGTATGGATGCAATAATTTTTGTTCATACTGTATAGTTCCTTATGTTAGAGGAAGAGAGCGTAGTAGAAAAGCAGAAGATATATTAAAAGAAATTGAAGAATTAGCAAAAGAAGGTTATAAAGAAATAACACTTCTTGGTCAAAATGTTAATTCATATATGAAAAGTGAAACAAAAGGAAAATCAAAAGAGGGAAAGATTGATACTTTTGCAAAACTTCTTTATGAAGTAAATAAAATAAAAGGAATCGAAAAAATAAGCTTTATATCTCCACATCCGAAAGACTTTACAGATGATGTAATTCAAGCAATAAAAGAATGCAATAAAGTATCAAGATTAGTACATTTGCCACTTCAATCAGGAAGTACTAGAATTCTTAAAAAGATGAATAGAAAATATACCAAAGAAGACTATTTAGCATTAGTACAAAAGATGAGAAAAGAATTACCAAATGTACTATTTTCAACTGACATAATTGTAGGATTTCCAGAAGAAACAGAAGAAGATTTCGAAGAGACTTTAGATGTAGTAAAAAAAGTAAACTTTGAACAAATATTTATGTTTATATATTCAAGGAGAGTAGGAACAGTAGCAGACAAAAATCCAAACCAAGTGCCAGAAGAAGTAAAACATAAAAGATTTGATAGATTAAAAGAGCTATTTGAGAGCCAAATAGAAGAAAATAACAAAAAATACATAGGAACAATTCATAAAGTTTTAGTAGAAGGATTAAGTAAAAACAATGATAACATGCTTACTTCAAGAACAAATACAAATAAAGTAATTGTTTTTGAAGGGGATAAAGATTTAATAGGCAAAACAATCAATGTGGAAATAGTATCAGAACACAAATGGTATTTAAAAGGAAAAGTAGTTGAAGGAGTAGAGAGATAAAATGGCAGATTTTTCTCCAATGATGAAGCATTATTTAGAAATAAAAGAAAAATATAAAGACACAATAGTTTTTTATAGATTAGGAGATTTTTATGAGATGTTTTTTGATGATGCAAAGACAGCATCGAGAGAACTAGAAATAACTTTAACAGGTAGAGATTGTGGACAAGAAGAGAGAGCTCCAATGTGTGGAATACCATTCCACGCAGCAGAAAGCTATATTTCTAAACTTATACAGAAAGGCTACAAAGTAGCAATTTGTGAGCAATTAGAAGATCCTAAAACTGCAAAAGGAATAGTAAAAAGAGATGTAATAAGAGTAGTAACTCCAGGAACAGTTATAGAATCAAGCATGCTAGATGAAACAAAAAACAATTATATAATGTCAATATTTAAAAAAGGTATTTATTTCGGAATTGCTGTTTGTGATATAACAACAGGAGATTTTTATGCTACAAAAATTGCAGAAACCAATAACTTTTATACTTTACTAGATGAAATTGCAAAATATAATCCAGCAGAAATTATTGTAAATAAATTACTATTTGAAAGCAAAGAAGAAATAGAAGAAATAAAAAAGAGATTTAACGCATATATTACAAATTTTGAAGAAGAAGCATTTAGCGAAGAAACAGAGAATATCACTAATAATTATAAAATAGAAGAAAATAATAAAGAAATAGAAAATTTAAATAAATATATTTTTGAAATTACTGCAATAAATGCTTTATTAGAGTATTTAAATCAAACGCAAAAAATTCAATTAGAAAACATAAACATAATAAAAATATATAGCATAAAAAAATATATGGCGCTAGATTTAACAGCAAGAAGAAATTTAGAACTAACAGAAAAACTATCAGACAAATCTAAAAAAGGAACTTTATTATGGGTATTAGATAAAACTACGACATCAATGGGCGGAAGATTGCTTAGAAGATGGATTGGAGAGCCTTTATTAGATGTAAATGAAATAAAGAATAGGCAAGATGCAGTTGGAGAATTGAAAGATAATATTATCTTAAGAGGAGAGCTCACTAAAAGTTTAAAATATGTATATGATATAGAAAGATTAACAGGAAAGATTGCTTATGGAAATAGTAATGCAAGAGATTTTATAGCACTTAAAAATTCATTAAAACAAATACCAGAGATAAAGAAAAAATTAGCAGAAACATCATCTAATTTATTAAAAGAATTATATAATAAGTTAGACACTTGCGAAGATTTAAGTCAGTTAATAGAAAATGCAATTATTGATGAGCCACCAATTACAATAAAAGAAGGTGGACTTATAAAACCTGGATTTAATGCGGAAATTGATGAATTAAAAAGAGCAACAACAGAAGGAAAACAGTGGTTAATAGAACTAGAGAAAAAAGAAAGGGAAGAAACAGGAATAAAAAATTTAAAAGTAGGATTTAATAAAGTATTTGGTTATTATTTTGAAGTAACAAAATCATACTTAAAGCAAGTTCCTACAAGATATATAAGAAAGCAAACTTTATCAAATGGAGAAAGATTTATTACAGAAGAGTTAAATGAAATTGAAAGCAAAATACTAGGTGCAGAAGAAAAAGTAATATCATTAGAATATAATATGTTTATGGAAATAAGAAATCATTTAACTAAAAATATCCAAAGATTGCAAAAAACAGCAAATATAATTTCTATATTAGATGTAATAAATTCATTTGCAATAGTCGCAGAGGAAATGAGATATTGCAAACCAGATGTAGATAACAGTGGAATAATAGAGATCAAAGAAGGAAGACATCCAGTAATAGAAAAAATTTTAGGGACAGGAGAATTTGTTGAAAACGATACTTATCTGGATAGTGACCAAGATAGATTATCTATTATAACAGGACCTAATATGGCAGGAAAATCTACATATATGAGGCAAGTTGCATTAATAGTACTTATGGCACAACTTGGAAGTTTTGTACCAGCAAGCTCAGCACATATTGGAGTAGTAGATAAAATATTTACAAGAGTAGGAGCATCGGATGATTTAGGAATGGGACAAAGCACCTTTATGGTAGAAATGACAGAAGTCGCAACAATACTCAGAGAAGCTACTAAAAATAGTTTAATAATATTAGATGAAATTGGTAGAGGAACTTCTACTTATGATGGCTTATCTATTGCGTGGGCAGTAGTAGAGCATATTGCAAATAAAGAAATATGCGGGGCAAAAACACTTTTTGCAACACACTATCACGAATTAACAGAATTAGAAAATAAAATTGAAGGCGTAAAAAACTATCAAATTGCTGTAAAAGAAAAAGGAGAAGATATTATTTTCTTAAGAAAAATTTTACCAGGTGGAACTGATGAAAGTTATGGTATTCATGTAGCAAAGCTTGCAGGGGTACCGCAAATGATAGTAAAGCGTTCTAATGAAATTTTAAAAGGATTAGAGAGAAAAAGTATTTTAGACGAAAAAAATCAAGAAAAAGAGAACAAAAAAATTATTTCAGGGCAATTAGATTTATATAATTACAAATTAGCAGATATAGCACATGAAATAGACAAAATTGACTTAAATGGGCTAACACCATTAGATGCCTTAAATATATTATCAAAAATAAAGGAAAAAATTAGTTAGGGAGGAACTTATGAAAAAGAAAATAGCAATTATATCAATACTTTTATTATTAGTACTTGCTTTATCAGGTTGTGTAAAAGTTGATTACACAACAAAAATTAACAAAGATGGCTCAGGAGAAATATCATATACTTATGAAATGGATAAAGCTGTTATTGGAGCAATGAATCAAACAAACGAAACTGCTTTGGATGAAAGAATAGCAGTAGCAGAGAGTTCTGGTTATGAAATAGAAGAGTATGAAACAGATGAAGCAGTCGGATTTAAGGCAACTAAAAAAGTTCAAGACATAACAGAAAAATCATTTATTACCGAAGTATTTAATAGTGAATATGTGGCAGATGAAGATACTAGTAAAATTAATATAAAAAAGACTTTATTTGGTAAGAAATATAGCCAAAAAGCTACAATAGATTTAACTAGTTTAGAAAAAATGAAAGAATTAGGAATGAAACTAACATATAGAGTAGAATTGCCAGTAAAAGTTGGCAAAACAAATGCAAATGAAATATCTGAAAATAAAAAGACAATTTCTTGGAATTTGAAAATAGGAGAAATACAGGAAATAACATTTGTTGCATCATCTATAAATTTAATAAATATGATTATTTTTGTTATAGTAATAGTTATAATTGTTACAGGATTATTATTTATCTTTAGAGAAAAGATTTTTAAAAAAGAAAAGAAAGAAAAGAATAGTAAAGTAAAACAAAGGAAAAATATATAAATAAATAGTATTATTATATATAAAGAATTTGAAAAACATTAAATCATATGATAATATAAATATAATAACTTGAATAAATAAAATTCCCTACGTAGTACGCGAAACAGATTGAAATTTTAGAACCAACAGTTAAGGAAAGGGAGCTTGAAGCTTTAGTTATGGCGTGCATGCTCATTTTAAAAATGAGAAGCCCACAAGTAATTAGGAAAGTTCCCACCCTGTGTAAGAGCAGGTCCTTAAAATTTCTATCATTACGGCTAAGGTGGGGAGATTTTTTTGAACTAAAAAAAAGTGCCAAAAGGGACGGGGAATTTTGGCACATGTTTGCCAAAAAGTGAACAAAAAGATGGACTTTTTTTCAAAATAATGCCCAAAAATCGCTAAACAAAAA
>SFKP01000056.1 GCA_004553715.1 Clostridiales bacterium | reverse complement strand
AAATGGAAACAACAGAGAAAAATAAGGTGGCATTATATTTGTTTAACAATATTAAAATTCAATAAAAGCATGAAAAATAATTGACATTTACAAACAACTGTTTTATAATAACATCTGAAAAATAAAAATATTAAGTAATGGAGATGATATTATTGAAAGAAATAGATAAGAATAGTAAATCATTTGAAGATATTAAACATATTGATGAAAATGGTGTTGAATTTTGGTATGCTAGAGAACTTATGAAAATTTTAGAATACAATAAATGGGAAAATTTTGAAAAAGTAATCAATAAAGCTAAAGATGCTTGCAAAAATAGTGGTATTAGTGTGTTTGAACATTTTCCTGACGTCAGGAAGTTGTCAAAACGTGCTAATAATGCTGAAATTGAAATTAAAGACTATAAATTAACTCGTTATGCTTGTTACTTAATAGCACAAAATGGAGATAGTAGAAAAAAAGTTATTGCACTTGCACAAACATATTTTGCAGTTCAAACAAGAAAGCAAGAAATTACTGAAAAAGAATACAGTATGCTAACAGAAGATGAAAAAAGATTTTATCAAAGAAATTTAACACGTAAAGGTAATTATTCCTTAAATCAGACTGCCAAAAAAGCTGGTGTTAAAAATTTTGATAAATTTCATAATGCAGGTTATAAAGGTTTATATAATGGCGAAACAGCTGATGATATAGCAAAAAGAAAAGGACTAAGATATAGAGAAGATATTTTAGATAATATGGGTAGTGATGAACTTATTGCTAATTTATTTAGAATTTCACAAACAGAGCAAAGATTAAAAAGAGATAATGTAGATACTGAAAAGAAGGCTTGTGATACTCATAATAAAATTGGAAAAATAGTTAGAAAAGCAATTAAAGAAGCGGGTGGAACTATGCCAGAAGATTTGCCTACACCTAAAAAAAGCTTAAAACAACTAGAAAAAGAAAAGATTAAACAACTAAAAAGTAAAAATGATTTATACTAAAAAGGAATGTTCCTTGTTTAATACAGGGAACACTCCTTTTTAGTAGACTAATTTATAATGTTCAACACTTTTAGGTTCCATACAGATTCGGCTTTAGTTTGTTCCATTTTTATTCAAAAAAGTATAAAAAAATGATTTTTTATTAATTTGAGGTATTTTTTATATTTCAAGTTGTTGACTATCCTTTTCTGTCCTCTCATTTTGAATAATACTATATGTGTACATGTCATTGTTATCATCTTTTTCTTTCTTTTTTACAGTAATTATCAAATCTGCCTTCATCCTTACAGGTTCAGTATAAGGTTTATGTTGCAAATTTTGACGTAGATTAAAACTTTCTCTTATAGACTTTTCATCAACTTCTCTTCCGTTTTGCTAAATCTCTTTGTATTCTATTATCTAATCTAATTTCGTCATCAACATCAAAATAAATTAATAAATCTGGATTTTCAACAAAATCAAAATCACCTTCAACAATTATATATTTCACTTTAGAAATCTTCTTATGGTATTCTTTAGCATCAACAGCTTCTCCTGTCACATCATCATATGTTGGGACAAAACAATATTCGCCATTTCCAAGAGATTTAATTGTTGAAATGTTGTCATTAAGAGCTTTTGAATTATATTTTTTTAAAGGATTTCCTCCTTCTAAATATTTTCTTCTGTATTCTCTATCACCAATTACATAATCATCTGTACCCAATGTACATGCATTACCTAAAAACATTATTAATTCGTGTGCAAATATTGTCTTTCCACTTCCTGCACCACCAACAATGCTTATTACTTTAACTTTTCCATCATTTCTGCTATCTATCCTTTTCCTTATTTCAGTAAATATATGTTCTCTATCTAGATTATTAATATCCATTTGAGTCTCACTCCTCTTTTATTTATATTTTTCTACATCATATAATCTTATATCATCAAATGCGCTTATAATTTTTAAATTTGGTTGATTTTCAAATATATTCTTTCTTCCCTCTGGAACAACAGCAATTATTTCCTTAACTCCAGCTCTCTGGGCTGATTGAACTCCAGATAATGCATCTTCAAAAACAATACAATTATCTGGTTGTATATTTAATGCTTCTGATGCTTTTAAATAAATGTCTGGCTCTGGTTTCCCTCTAAATGTTCCATCATCATAAACAATTTTAATTATATCAAACCATTTATCTAATTGAAATTCTTTAATAAAAAAATTAACATTATTTATTTCTGAAGCTGTAGCAATAGTAAAAGGTATATTGTTTTCTTTCAAATAATCTAAATATCTTTCAACTCCTGGTGCAAGTTTAAATTTATTTAAATCACTTTTACACAAATCTCGATATATACTTTCTTTTTGTTGAGCAAGCTCGTTTACTTCTTTATCTGTGAGTACTCTTTCTGTAAGGTATTCCAAGGTATCTTTATTAGTTCTTCCGTGAAAATATGTATTAAATTCTTCATCTGTTATATTTCGTCCTGATAATTTTGTTCCAAATGTTTTCCATGCATTTTCTTGTATTTCAGAATCCCAAAACAATGTCCCATTAAAATCAAAAATAATTCCTTTCATTTTGCCTCCTAAAAATTTATCAATTATATTTTTTATCTTTTAAATACATTTTATAAGCTGAAATATTGCTAATAATCACAAATATTTCCAATACACCTACATAATTTTTTATAGTTATACAATATGCTAGATAAAAACAACTAGCAACAATGCCTATTAATCTCATATGTTGTGGTTTTAAATACCAATTTCCTATAATAATACAAATTGATGATAATAGCATTAAAATCGTAGAAATACCTTCATATTGTAATAAAGCTATTGTCAAAAGAGCTATCATTGATAAAATAAAACCTATATTCCATTTTTTATTTTTCTTTGTTTTATAGTATACTACAAATAATAGCAATAATTGTATAGACACCATATATACACCAGACATTGAATTAAACACCCAAAGAGAAGCAATTACAAATAATTTTGAAATAATATCTATATATAATATTTGATGTTTTTCTTTTTTAAATCTACTTATACAATAAAACAAATAATTAAATACCGTTAATACATATCCTAAAATATTCATTATAACACCTCTCAGCTTTAACAGAAATTATTATTACTCTTGCACATATTATATCATATTATTATAAAAAAAAAGCTTTTTGAAAAATTAATTATTTTGTACAATTAAAAATTAGTAATAATTCATATATTTTTTATTTTCCTATTGCTAGAATACAAATTTTATGTTAAAGTAAATACAATAAATCGAATTATATAAGAGAACTTGAAACAAAGTATGTTTATTTTTCGCATACCTGTTTCGTAATCGCTCCA
>SFKP01000017.1 GCA_004553715.1 Clostridiales bacterium | reverse complement strand
TATCTACTACTTTAGATAATTTTAATAATATATATAATAATGAAATTTCTGAGGATGAAGATGAAATTATTAAAAATAGCTATAATATTAGCTTCGAAATGTATCAAGGGTCAAAAATAGGGAGTACTTTAAAAATAGTTTTAGATAAAGTTATTACAAACAATAAAAAGGAAGATAGAAAAATAACAGTTAATTATATGGGAATAGAAACAAAAGATCCAGATGAAATAAAAGATTTAAAGAAAACATTTGATGATTCTGATAAATTTGAAATATCATACGAATATGATGAAAATGGATATATATATAAAGTAATAATTGAAAATTTATAGAAAAGAGGGATATACATGGAAGTTCTAATTATAATAGTGATTGTTATATTAGTTATAATATTAGCGAAATATAATAATCTAGTAAAAGCAAGAAACAAAGTAAGACAAGCAGAATCAGGAGTTGATGTGTATTTAAATCAAAGATTTGATTTAATACCAAATTTAGTAGAATGTGTAAAAGGGTATTCAAAACACGAAAAAGAAATTTTTACAGAAATTACAAATTTAAGAACAACTTATATGAAACAACCAAAAGATATTAAAAATGCTGAAAAGTTAAATAATAAAATGAATCAGATTATAGCAGTTGCAGAAAATTATCCAGAATTAAAAGCAAATGAACAATATCTAAATTTACAAAAAACATTAACAAAATTAGAAAGTCAATTACAAGCAGCAAGAAGAATATATAATACAGAGGTTACTGACTATAACAATAAAATATATACAGTCCCATCAAATATCGTTGCAAAACTATTTGGATTTAAAGAAGCTAAATTATTTGAGATAGAAGAATATAAAAAAGAAAATATTAATGTAAATTTTGAGGATTAGTATTATGAAAACATTTGACAAATTATATAAAGATTTGCAAAATGCAGATAACAGTGAATTAAATAATATTTGGCAAGAAGCAAAAAAAGAAAATGAAAAAGTAAAGAAAATAAGGTTAATAACATGTTTAGTAATAAGTATCATGATGATAATACTTATTTGTACAACAAGTACAAATAATAGTTTTTCGATGTTTTTTATATTACCGAAAATAATGCTAATGGTGTTTGCAAATTTATTTGCATATGTAATAATAACTATTTTATTTAGTAAACAAAAAAATGAATATAATAAAAAATATAAAGAACTAATAATACCTAAACTTATGAGCAATTTTTATAATAACTTAGAATATTTTCCACAAAAAGGAATGCCACAATATATTTATAAAGAGCCTAAATATGAACACTATGATTTATATGATTCAGAAGATTATTTTGAAGCACAAATAGATAATAAATATAGCATTCAAATGGCTGAAGTAAAGACACAGAAAGAAGAAACTTATGAAGATTCAAATGGAGAAACTAAAACAAGAAGAGTGACAATATTTCATGGATTATTTGCTAAAATTATAATGGATAAATCTATTGATAGTGAATTAAGAATAACGCGAAATAGGGGAATATTATCAAAAAATAAATTAAAAATGGATTCTAGTAAATTTGAAAAACATTTTGATGTAGAGGCTTCTAATAAAATAATAGGAATGCAAATATTAACAGCAGATATAATGGAGAAATTAATAGAATTCAGAGAAAAAACTAATATGGAGTTTGATGTCTATATAAAGTATAATGAAATATATTTAAGATTTCATTCAGGAGCCATGTTCGAAGCAGGAGGATTAAAAAAAGAAGCTATAGATGAAGAACTTTTAGAAAAATATTTTTATATGCTAAATTTTACATATAATTTATCAAAAAAATTAATTAAAACTATAGAGGAATGTCAAATATAAATAGGAGCAGTTTAGATAACTGCTCCTATTACTAATATGCCTATATTTTAATTTTTTAAAACTAAATTCTATTTTGGAAAAGATTTAATTGTAGCATTAAAAAATAAAAATCAAGAGCAAGCCAACGTATTAAATAAAAAATGGTATCAAAATGCAGATAGCATGGCAGAAGCATTTAGTAGTATAAATCCATTTTATCCAAAAGAAGAAATACGCAAAATGTTATATGAACATTTAAAACTTACAACAGATGAAGTAAATGCTAGATTAAAAGGAGATTATGTGGCAGATATAAATGCTTATGATTTAGTTCAAAAAGAAATATTAAAAATGTCACAATTCTTTGTTAATGGAATTGTAAGACAATTTCCAAAATGGTTTTAATATAAAAAACGACCAAAGTCTTGTAAATCAATAATTACAAGACTTTGAGAGAATGACTAAAAGTTGATAAAATGCAGTAACCATCTGCGTTACAGAGTATTTCGCACTTTCTTCGAAGACAGTCTAAGCGAAATGCCTTTCTTATTTTAAAACTGTACCTAATACAAGGATACCAATATTATCATTATAAATTTCATTAAATTGCGAAATTGAAAGAGGATTTTCACCAAGACCTGCTTCAATAGTATATCCAGGATTTCGATATTCTTGTAAGAACCAATCTTTATAACCAGCAAAACTAGAATCATAAGGAACGTCAGCTAATTTATAACCACTTACACTGGAAAAAATTTCTCCTATTTCTTTTGCCTCAGGTGGTGCATAATTTTGAAATTGCCAATAAATTTCTTTACCTTGAGTGTGATATGCCAGTATAAGCCTAAAATTATGTAATAAAGTAAAATTATAAAGACCTAAACTTTCAGGTTCAGTAAGGGGACCAAAGCCAACAAAATCACGAGGAGCAGGGCTTGTAAATCCTTTTGAATATTTGATTTCCTTTGCATTTTTCCAACCGAGCTGGAAATTGTAAATTTAAATCCACACCATTTATATTGGCTTTCCAGCCACTTGTAAATGGAATAGAAGGATAATTATTAGAAATAGTTTTTGCAGATTTATATGCTGGACTATCTTTTTTTAATTCGCCTGTCACCAAATCAACCCCATCTGGATTGCACATTGGTACTATATAGATAGAAGAATATTTAAAAATTTCTCTAGCGGAATAACCATAAATAGTAGAATTATTTACATATGCTAAGCAAAAATCTTCTATAAACTTCATAAGAAGCGGACTTGTAATCCATTCGTTAGCATGAATTGCGGCGCTATAAAATACATCATTGGTGCCATTTCCCAATTTTATATAAGGAATAGAGGTGCCTAAAACACTACTAGCAATTACTCCACTTTGCAAAAACGGATAGACTGTTTTTAAACTAGATATATTAAGTCTTAAAATATTAGAACTATATTGAATATTTGTAGGAACAATATTGCCAAATGGAACAATAATTTTTGTCCCAATAGATAAATAGTTAGGATTAATATTTGGATTTGCAAAAAGTATTTGATTTACATTTATTTTAAAATTTCTGGCAACCGAATAAACAGTATCACCACTTTTTATTGTGTAATATGTATAACCATTAATGTATGGTAATAATGCTTCCCAAGTGTTTTTCCCAACAATACCATCTGCGTTTATACCGAATCTTCGTTGAAAAATTTTTACAGCATTGCCGGGTTTTAGGACCAAAGATACCATCAATTTTACCATTTAGAAAACCAAGTTTTATAAGTATGCTTTGCAAAAGCTCTACCATTGGTCCAGTTGAACCTAATTTTAATAATTGCATAAAAATCACCTAAGATATTTTATGGCAAAATTCAAAAAAAGTTACATTAAATAATTAAGAAAATGGTATTGAATTATGGCTTTTCTTTAAGAACTAAAGAAATTTCTTTTTCTTCACCACTCCTAAAAATCGTAAGAACAATAGTATCTCCAATTTTTTTAGTGTTTTTTATTTTATCTAATTCACTCATAGTTTTTACTTCAATTCCATCAATTTTAAGAATAACATCTCCAATTTTCAATCCAGCTTCCTCAGCTGAGCTTTGTATTTCTATTTTCTGAACATAAATTCCAATAGGTAAATTATAGTATTTAGCTTGTTCTTCTGAAAGATCAACACCAGTAATACCTATAAAAGGTCTTGCTATTTTACCATTTTTAATTAGTTCATTGTAGATTTCCATTGTATCATTAATAGGAATTGCAAATCCCATTCCTTCAATTCCACTTCCAGATAGTTTTAAAGTATTTATACCAATAACTTTGCCATTACCATCTACAAGGGCACCACCGCTATTTCCAGCATTTATTGCACAGTCTGTTTGAATAACTGTATAAATAGTACCATTTTCTGCAGTAATTTCTCTATTTAAAGCACTAATAATTCCTGATGTAACAGAGCTTTGCAAGCCTAAAGGATTACCAACAGATAAAACAAATTGACCGACTAATATGGAATCCGAATCACCCAATTCTGCAGGAGTTAAACCTTCTTTTTCGATTTTTAGTACAGCTAAATCAGTTTGTTCATCTGTACCAATAATTGTAGCTTCATACTGTGTGTCATCATTATAAATTGAAACTTTTATTGAAGTTGCTTTTGAAACTTCATAAAATAAGGAAGAATCAGATGAACTAATAATATGGTTATTTGTTAAAATATAGCCATCGGAACTCATAATAATTCCAGAGCCTTTAGCAGTTGCAGTTTGAGTTCTATTAAAATATGTATTAACTGTAAATTCAACTTCAATACCTACAATAGATGGCAATGCTTTATTTGCAGCATAGACAGACGTGTTAGAAAAATCAGATAAAGATATTTGACTTATAGTAGGCTGAGTAGAAGTAGTAATAGTAGATGTATTGTTAGGTGTTTCTTCTATCGAGCTATTATCAATTAAAGATAAATAAATTAAAAGTACTAATATAGCACCTAGAATACCTGAAAAAAAAGGTATAAAAAACCTAGAAAAGAAGCTGTTATGTTCTTTTTTATTATCAAAAAATCCATCAAAATTATCATTCATATAAATCATTCCTCCACATAATATTATAATAATCAATTTAAGCTAATATTACAATACAAAAATTAAAAAAAAATTAAAAATACTTTTGAAAAATATTAAAAATACTTTTTAAATATTGTTGAAATAAAAAGAGAAGATAGTGTATAATCTAAGAAAGATTTGAAAAGTAATTAAAACCATATAATTTATCAAATGGGAGGAGAATTTAAATGAAAAAAGACAACGGTATAACACTGATAGCTTTAATAGTTACAATAATAATTATGATTATATTAGCAACAATTGTGGTGGATTTTTCGACAAAAGCAATTGACAAAGCAAAATTAGAAGATATAAAAACAAATATGCTTTTAATACAAGGAAAATCACAAACAATTTATGAAAAATATTCATTTAAGGAGATAGAAGAATTAACAGGTATATTATATAGCGAGCAAAATACCTATGTAATAAGTGATGGATTATTAGACCATTTAAAAGTAGAGGATGATATATATATATGGGGTGAAGAAGCGCTAAATGAAAATGGTTTAGGAACAATAAAAACAGATGAACAAACATTTTATATTGTAGACTATACTACATCTGAAATATATTTTTCAAAAGGATATGAATATAATGATTCGATATATTATTCTTTAACAGAATTACAAGAATTATCAATATAAAAAAGGAAGTAGCATGAAAGAAAAAGAAGAAAAAAGATTGAACCAATTAAAAGAATATGAAAAAAATCTATATGAAGAGGGAGTAAAATTAATAGCAGGAATTGATGAGGCTGGCCGTGGACCACTAGCAGGACCTGTTGTGGTAGGAGTTGTAATTCTTAGAGAAACATCTTTTATAGAAGGTATAAATGATTCAAAAAAGATTTCTGAAGCAAAAAGAGAAAAACTTTATGAAGAAATAACAAATGAAGCTGTTGCTTGGAGTGTAGGAATTGTTGATGAAACTAGAATTGATGAGATAAATATTTTAAATGCAACAAAAGAAGCTCTAACTAAAGCAATTTCAAACTTAAAAATAAAACCAGAAATTATATTAGTAGATGCTTTAGATAAAATCGATACATTATCAATACCATATACATCTATCATTAAAGGGGATGCAAAAATATATAGTATTGCTGCAGCATCAATTATTGCCAAGGTTACAAGGGATAGGATAATTAGAAGTTATGACAAAATCTATCCAGAATATGAATTTATAAAAAACAAAGGATATGGTACAGCTAAGCATATTGAGGCGATTAAACAATATGGTTTATGCCCAATACATAGAAAAAGTTTTACTAAAAATTTTATATAGTGTAAAAAAAAATTATGATATCAAATTCTGTTAGGAAGTGAAAAATTTGAATATTCAAACTATTATAGAAAAGAAAAGAGATAAAAAGGAACTAAATAATGAAGAAATTAAATATTTTGTAAAAGAGTATGTAAATGGTAATATTCAAGATTATCATGCAGCAGCACTTGTTATGGCGATATACTTAAATGGAATGACAGATAAAGAAACAACTATTTTAACACTAGAAATGGCAAAATCAGGCGAAATATTAGATTTATCTAAAATAAGAGGAACAGTTGTAGATAAGCATAGTACAGGTGGAGTAGGAGACAAAATAACATTAATTTTGATGCCAATTATTGCATCACTAGGAATTCCTGTTGCAAAAATGTCTGGTAGAGGTTTAGGCTTTACAGGTGGAACTATTGATAAATTGGAATCAATACCAGGTTTTAAAACAGATGTTGCAATGAAAAAATTTATTGCAAATGTGCAAAATATAGGAATAAGCTTAATTGGTCAAACAGCAAATTTAGCACCAGCAGATAAAAAATTATATGCTCTAAGGGATGCTATAGGATGTGTAGAAAGTATGCCACTTATTGCATCTAGTGTTATGAGTAAAAAAATAGCTGCAGGAGCAGAAAAAATCGTATTAGATGTGACCGTAGGTAACGGTGCTTTTATGAAAACAGAAGAAGATGCCATAAAACTTGCAAATATTATGAAAAATATTGGCAATTTAGCAAATAGAGAAACAGTATGTGTACTTACAAACATGGAAGAGCCTGTTGGATATGCTGTTGGTAACTCTTTAGAGGTTAAAGAAGCTGTAGAAGCATTGAAAGGCAATATGCAAGAAGATGTAAAAGAAATTGTTTTAACTATTGGAAGTTATATAGTTAAATTAGCAGGTATTGGAAATAATATCGAAGAAAATAAAAGTATGATTTTAGAAAATATCAGTAATGGAAAAGCATATAAGAAATTTTTAGAACTTGTAGTAAATCAAGGTGGAGATATAACTTTTATTGAAGATTTAGAAAAATTTGAAAAAGCAAAATATATTTTACCTATAATATCAGATAAATCAGGATATGTTAAAGTTCTAGAAGCAGAGCGAATCGGAAGAGAATCTGTAGCTTTAGGAGCAGGAAGAATAAGGAAAGAAGATAGTATAGATAAATCTGTAGGATTTATTTTAAATAAAAAAATAGGCTCTAAGGTAGAGAGAGGATGCATATTAGGTTATGTACATGCGAATGATGAAGAAAAAGGCAAGTTGGCAATAGAAGAGGTAAAAAAAGCATACGAAATAGTAGAAGAGAAAGTAGATATGCCAAAATATATTTTAGAAATAATTTAAAAGGAATGATATAAACAAAATGAATGATATATTAGAAGGATTAAATGATAGACAAAAAGAAGCGGTTATAAATTATGAAGGACCAAATTTGATAATAGCAGGCGCAGGAAGTGGAAAAACAAAAGTATTAACACACAAAATTGCGTATTTAATTAATGAAAAACATGTAAGCCCTTGGAATATTTTAGCAATTACATTTACAAACAAAGCGGCAAAAGAGATGAAAACAAGAATTGAAAATATTATAGGAGAAGTTTCAAAAGATATGTGGATTGGAACTTTTCATGCTATTTGTTTAAGAATATTAAAAAGATATATAGATAGAATTGGTTTTAATACTTCTTTTGTAATATTTGATACAACAGACCAAAGAACATTGGTTAAACAAATTATGAAGGAATTAAATATTGATGATAAGATGTTTTCAGATAGAGGTGTTTTATCAGAAATAAGTAATGCAAAAAACGAAATGCTAGAGCCAGAAGAATATCTTGTAAGGACAAATGGAGAATATAGAAAAACAGTTATTTCAAAGATATATACTGAATATCAAAAAAGATTAAAAGAAAACAACGCTTTAGATTTTGATGATATTATCAATTATACAATAAAAATTCTTACAGAAAATCCAGATTGCTTAAGCTATTATTCAGAAAAATTTAAATACATATTAGTGGATGAATATCAAGATACAAACAAAGCACAATTTACTTTAATTACGCTTCTTTCATCATGCTATGGGAATATTACAGTTGTAGGAGATAATGACCAAGGAATTTATTCTTTTAGAGGTGCTGACATAAGAAATATTTTAAACTTTGAAAAGGATTTCCCAGGAACAAAGATTATTAAATTAGAGCAAAATTATAGGTCGACAAAGCCAATATTGGAAGCGGCAAATGCAGTAATAAAGCATAATATGAAGGCATATGAAAAAGAACTTTGGACAGAAGAAAAAGAAGGCGAATTACCAGAACTTGCAATAACGGATAATGAATATGATGAGGCAAATTTTATAGTACAGCAAATAGAACATTTAAAAAGAGAAGAATATTTTAAGTATTCAGATTTTGCAATTTTGTATAGAATGAATACTCAATCTCGTAGTATTGAGGACATTTTAAGAAGAGAAAATGTGCCATATAAAATAGTAGGTGGGCTAAAGTTTTATGAAAGAAAAGAAATAAAAGACACAATTGCATATTTAAGATTAATACAAAATCCAGCAGATAATTTAAGTGTGCAGAGAGTAATAAATGAGCCAAAACGCGGAATAGGAAAGACAAGCCTAGATAAAATAGAAGAAATAGCAAAAGCAAATGGTATTTCAATGTATGAGGTTATAAAAAAAGCAGAACAATATGGATTAAATAAAGTGTATCTAAATTCAAGAGAATTTGTTCAATCAATAGAAGAAGTATCTCAGAATAAAAATAATATGACAGTAACACAAATAATTACTGAAATATTAAATAGAACAGGATATATAAAAGCATTAGAAGTAGAAGGCACTTTGCAAGCAGAAAACAGAATTGAGAATATCAATGAATTTTTGACTGTAGCAGGAGAATTTGAAGAAGAATCAGCAGAAAATACACTTGCAGATTTTTTGGATAGCATAACTTTATCTAGTGATATAGATCAAGTTGAAGATACTGAAGATTCTGTTACTTTAATGACACTACACATGGCAAAAGGGTTAGAGTTTCCTGTTGTGTTTCTAGTAGGAATGGAGGAAGGCGTATTTCCAAGTTTTAGGTCAATAGGAGAGCAAAAAGAATTAGAAGAAGAAAGACGCTTATGCTATGTAGGAATAACAAGAGCAAAAAGATTTTTATATTTAACATGCGCAAAGAAAAGAACAATATTTGGTTCTACTACGTGTAATAAGATTTCAAGATTTATAGAAGAAATACCTAAAGAAATGCTAAAAGGCTCAGAAAACATCAATAAGACACCAAATAAATATGTAGAGCAAAACTTTAATGGAGAAGTAAGAGGATATAAAGAAGGTTTTACAAGTACTGCAAAGAAACCTACATATCAATTTAGAACTGCAGAAAGCTTTTTAAAAACTGTTGCAATGCCACAAGAAGCATTTGTAGACTTAAATAAATTTAAAATAGGACAAACGGTATATCATAAAAAATTTGGAGAAGGCATAATAAGCGACATAGAACCAGAAGAAAATGATTTAAAATTAGATATTAATTTTGAAAAAGTAGGTCATAAAAGATTAATGGCAAAATACGCAAACTTAGAGATAAAAAATTAGTGGTAGATTTAATATAAAATCTATGATAAAATAATGAAAAAATGGTGAGAATAAAATGTTAGATAAAAAAACTTTTGGTCAATATTTTACCAAGAAAGATTTATGGTTAAAGCCACAAATTAAAAAATTTATAGAAGATTCAAAATGTAAAATTGTATATGATCCATTTGCAGGAGAAGGAGATTTATTAAAAATCTCTGATGAATATGGAATAGAAGAATGTGTAGGATTAGATATTGATGATTCACTTAAATGGATATACAATGACAGTTTAGAAAATATACCGCATATAGATAATGCCATTATCATTACAAATCCTCCATATTTAACAAAATATAGCGCAAGTAGAAAACATTTAATAAATGATAAATTAAATAAATATTTTATGTATCATACAGATTTATATCAACTAGCAATAGATAAAATATTAGAAGCACAAGAATTTGCAGTAGTTATTGTTCCTGAGACATATATTAATAGTACATTTTTTAAAGAGCATTTAGAGAGAATTTATAGCATAACAATACTTACAGAAAATCCTTTTGCAGACACAGAAAATCCAGTATGTGTAGTTTGTTTTGATAATGTTAAGAAAATACCACCATATATTAAAGTATATGCAGATGATGAATATTTAAATGATTATTCATATTTTAATGAATTGAAATTAAAGCCTAAAAATGATTATTCAATAAAATTTAATGCAAAAGAAGGAAAATTGGCTTTAAGAGCTGTTGACTTAACAACAGCAGATAAAAGAATAGAGTTTATGGAAGTAGATAAATTAAAATATGATCTTTCAAAAATTAAAGTTAGCTCTAGATTAATAACAATTATTGATTTGGATTGCAGTAATATTGAATTAAAACAATTAGTAAAAGAGTGTAATCGTATTTTAAATGAATATAGAGAGGAAACAAAAGATATTACTCTTTCTCCATTTAAAGGGAATACAAAGGATGGAAAAAGAAGAAGAAGATTAGATTATAAAACTGCTAGAAGCATTATAGAAAAAGCAATTGGTAATTTAAATGAGATGGAGGCAAAACAATGTTAAACAATATAGAGTTGTTTGAAAAATGCTTACAAAATAAAGTTGCAAGTATTGATTACACATCAAAAGATATTAGAAACAAAATAGTACTTCCAGATAATGAAAATAATAATGAGTTGCTAAATGCAAATGAAGAACTTATAGAATTATTAGACAAATACAAAAAGTATAATGAAGAAAATGATATTTCCAAAAACAAAGAAATAATTGAAAAAATTGATGAATGTTTAAAAGTAGAAGGGATGAATTATAGTCCTTTTTCACAATATATAATGATATATGATGTAACATATTATATGTATTTATCTCAACTTACATTACAGGAAAAAGAATACATCATTAAGAATTATATCGAAGATAGGCATAATATGTATAAAAAATATGGATATTCCAATATAGTATTTCAAGTTTTAACAGATAGTTATAGCCATAAAAGAAAATCTGTTATGGGAGTTGAGAAATTAAAGAAATCATGTGATAAATATGATATAACAAGATATAACCCAGACGATAGTTCTAATAAGGTATTTTATCTATTGCCAGATAATGGAGATAAGAAAATATTTAAAAAAATTTTACAACAAAACAACATACAATTTGAATTTGCAAAAGAACATCAAGGGAAAATGCCAGATTTGTTTATAAGATATAATGATAAATTTATTATAGTTGAGCATAAGAGAATAAAAGAATCTGGTGGAGGACAGGATAAGCAAATAACAGAAATTATTGAGTTTATAGCTCACGGCGAAAGAGAAGTGTTCTATATATCTTATTTGGATGGCATTTTATTTAACGATTTAAAAGAACCTAGAGAAACAAATAAATTATATAGAGATAAAGTAGCTATTCAAGAAAATTTATCAAAAAATCCATATAATTATTTTGTAAATGAATATGGATTTAATGAATTTATGAATGAAATAACAGGAAAAGCTAATAGATAATATTTTTTGTGAAATATCAATTCCCTAGAGATGTAGCAGATTAAAAAATAATAATTAACTATTAGAGTAAAGCCTATTATTGACATTTTTTATATAACAATATATAATTACAACGAAAAAGGAGTGATGTGCAATATGAAATTAAAGAGAATTTTAATAATTGCAATTACAATGATATTATTTGGAACAGCAGTATTTGCTACAACAGGAGTTGTAATAAATACAACACGAGGATTGATATTAAGAAAAGAACCTAGTAAATCAGCAGGAGTAATTACAACAGTACCAAATTCAGCAGAAGTAGAAGTATTAGCAAAAGAAGGTGAATGGTACAAAGTAAATTATAAAGGACAAGAAGGATATTTATTTGCTGAGTTTTTGAAAGTAGAAGAACAAATTACAGAAGAACCTATTACACAAGTATTAGGAAATGAAATAAACCAAGATGCAGTAATGACTATGGAGATGGATGCAAATGTGTATATAATTCCAACAATGACTTCTACAACAATTACTACACTTGCAAAAGGTGCGCAAGTGACAATTATAGAGGATGTAGGAAAATGGGCATACATTACTTCAGATAGCATTACAGGTTGGGTAAGAAAAGCAAGAATTACAGGTGTTTTAAACAATGAAGTAGACATTCCTGAACAAACAGTACAAGAAGAACCAACGGAAGAACAACCAGTAGTAGAAGAGCCAACAGTTGAAGAAACTCCAGAAGTTATTGAAACCGCGGAAGAAACACAACTAACTAGAGGTTATATAAATGTTGACTCAGCAAATGTTAGAGAAGGGCCAACAACAGAATCAAAAGTAATTACAACATTACTTCTAAATACAGGTGTTAAAATTTTAGAACAAGAAGGTAATTGGTATAAAGTAAATTATCAAGACAAAATTACAGGATATGTTTCTAAGGATTTAATCTCTGCAACTCAAACATATTAAAGGGGGGAATGCTATAAATAGACCAATTGTATTAATTACGATAGGCTATATTATAGGTATAATATATGGGCTATACTTTTTAAAAAGTATAGCCTTTATTGTTTGTATAATATGGCTTATTTTAAAAATTTTTCCAATAAGAAAAGAATTATATAAAATTATAAATAAATTTTTTATAATTCTTGCAATATCTGCAATTGCTGGGAATACATATATTTTATATAAAAATCTTGAATTTAAAAAAAACTACGAAAAAGCAAAAATCTTAACTGAAATTAAAGGAATGATTGTTAGCCAAAAAGAAGAACAGAAATATTCAGATGTATATATTATAAAAGTAAAAAGAAAAAAATATAAAATATATGTTGATAAAAGCAATGAAAAATTAGAGTATGGAGACTATGTAAATTTGAAAGTAGAATTATTGCCTATAGAAAGCAGCCCAGGGAATTATAAGGAAACTAGCAAGGTTTCATATTTTAAATTACAAGGTATATATGGATCTTTTAAGGGGAAAGGCAACATTCAAAGAACCGGTAGAATAAAATGGAATCTGTTAGTTTATATTCAAAAAGTAAGGCAAATTATTATAAATAAGGCAAGAACAATTTTACCAGAAGAAACTTCAGAGATATTATTAGGAATAATATTAGGAGAAAAAAGCAAAATAAAGGAGTCTGATATTTCTAATTTCAAATTAAGCAATATGTCGCATATATTGGCTGTTTCTGGTATGCATGTTTCATATATTATAATAGGTGTATCTTTTATTTTAAAAAAACTTCCTAGAAGGGAAATGCAGATTATTTCAATTATATTTTTAATTTTCTTTACTGCACTTACTAATTTTACTCCATCAGTTGTAAGAGCTGTAAGTATGGCTATAATTTCAATTTTATCAAAATTACTTCATAAAAAAGATGATTTTTTAAATTCAATATTTTTTTCTTTATTAATTATTCTTTTATATAATCCATATCTATTACAAAATATTGGATTGCAGTTATCTTTCTTTGGAACATTTGGAATTTATTTGTTTATGGGGAATTTTAAAGAGCTAATAAATAAATTTGCAAATAAAGAAATAGCAGATATTTTGGCATTATCAATGTCTGCGCAAGTTATGATTTTACCAATAACAATGTTAGAATTTAATATGCTTTCTATGTCGTTTATATTATCAGGTTTTGTGGCCACTTTTTTAGTTTCAGTAATATTTTTATATGGAGTAATTAATATCTCTATTTCTTTTATATCTTTAAATTTATCAAAAATATTTGCAGAACCTTTAAATGTTGCTATAAATTTATTATCTAAAAGTGCTAAATATATAGCAGAACTCGATATTTTAAAAGCTACAACTAAAACTCCATATATTTTATTTATTATTATTTATTATCTGATTGTATTAATAATAAAATATTATTTGATTTTATCTAAAAAACCTAAAAATGAAATGAGAAGATATGAAAAAAAGCTTTTACAAATAATTAATTGGAGGTTAATTTATATATTGCAAATAATTGTATTATTAGTTGCAATAAGCATAGTTGTTTATGATAATGTTCCAAAAAAAATGCAAATCTATTTTATAGATGTAGATCAAGGAGATAGTACTTTGATAATTTCTCCTAAAGGGACAAGTATTTTAATAGATACTGGAGAAGATGAAACAAGAGTATATAAATATTTGTTAAATAGAAGAATAAATAAACTGGACTATTTAATTTTATCACATTTAGATGTAGACCATTGCGGTGGAGCAATGTATATTTTAGAAAACATGAAGGTAAAAGCTGTAGTAACCGGAACCCAATTTGAAAGCTCTAATTATTATGAACAATTATTAGAAATAACAGCAAAAAAAGAAATACCACTAAAAACTTTAGAATCTGGAAAAACATTATGCTTAGATAGTGATATTAGGTTTGATATTTTGTGGCCAAATTCAAAAGAAATTATATATAACAGTTTAAACAATAATTCTTTAGTGTGCAAATTGAGTTATAATAGCTTTTCAATGCTATTTACAGGTGACATTGAAGAAATAGCAGAAAAAGAGATAATAAAACTGGTGAGCCAAGATTTACTAAAATCAACAATTTTAAAAGTGGCACATCATGGCTCAAATACATCTTCTACAAAGGAGTTTATAGAAGCAGTAAATCCGAAATTAGCACTAATTGGAGTTGGTTTAAATAACAAATTTGGGAAGTACTAGAAAAATTAAAAGTAATAAATTGTGAAATTTTAAGAACAGATTTATATGGAGAAATTGCGATTAAAATTGATAAATCAGGTAAAATGTATATCTTAAAAAATGTTAGGAATAATATTTTTAGGTGATAATATGAGAAAAATTACAATTATAATAATCACAATAGGAATTATATTAGGATTTTTAATAGGGATATATCTGTATAATACAAATCAAGAAAGTAAAAATCTCATCATTTCAGAAAAAGAAGAAGCGAAAACTGAAACAAAAAAAGAAGATAAAGAAGTATCAAATCAAGAAAAGTTAATTACACCAAATACCAAAATAATTATAAAAACTTATTATAAAGATTGTAATCACATAATAGAAGAGAGTGCTACTCCAGCAGATGAGTGGATTAATTTAAATGAAGAAGAATTAAGCAAGCAGGCCAATAACTTTACAATACGAAAATTTAGCCCAGAAGAGGTAGTTTTGTACAAAGAAGAAAATGGATTTTGCAACGAACATTATTTGTTGATAGAAAAAAATGGCTATATTGAGGTTTATTTTTTAGATGAAAAAGGTGAAATGAAATTTATGACAAATATTGTAGATATTGCAACAGAGTTATTGCCAGAAAAAGATAGAGAAGAATTAAAAACTGGGATTAAAGTATATGGAAAAAAAGAACTAAATAAAAAGATAGAAGATTTTGAGTAATTTATTGAATAGGAAAATGATTTTCCTTATTCAATAAAAATACTGCAAACTTAACTATCTTTTTAAATCTTTTTCTATATTTTTAAGATATCCTTGCATATAAAATGCTTTAATATACATCAGTAATGAAAAAATCGTACTTACTATTGCAAGTCCATAAAATACTTTATCGATGGTAAATAAAAATGTAGGAATATTAAATTGTTTTATTGACCTTAAAAGTAATGAAAGCACCATTGCTGTATATAAAAGCACTGTTGATAATTTTCCATACCATTTACTAGAAACAATAAGTTCTTTACCATAAAGGAATGAAGCTCCTGAAATCATAATAAATTCTTTAAAAACAAAAATAAGCAATATCCAAAGTGGAATAATATTTTTAATAACTAATGAGGTAAGAACTGCAATTTGTGTTGCTTTATCAGCAACAGGGTCGATAAGTTTACCAAAATTAGATATTAAATTATATTTCCTTGCGATGGCCCCATCTAAAACATCCGTTATACCAGATATTGTAAGAAATATTATTGCAGCAACATAGTTGCCAGACAAGGCTGAAACAACAATAAATGGTATAAATATAAATCTAGATATTGTTAAAATATTTGGAATATATTTCATTTTGATTCTCCTTTATTAATGCTATTAAAAGTTAAAGTATTATCCTTACAATCAATTACTAAATGCATATAAGGTAAAAGTGATCCTTTTAGAAGCATATCAGCAATTTCATCTTCTACATATCTTTGAATAGCACGTCTTAGTGGTCTTGCGCCATATTTTAAATCTGTTCCTTTAGCTAATATATATTGTTTTGCTTCACTTGTTACTTCTAATGTGATTTCTTTGTTTGAAAGAGCATCAGAAGTTTCTTTTAATAATAAATCAATAATTTTTATTAATTCATCAGTTGTTAAGCTATTAAATATAATAATTTCATCAACACGGTTTAAAAATTCTGGCCTAAAAATGCTTTTTAAAGCATCTTCCGTTTTACTTCCCGAATATCCGTTATGATTAAATCCTATTGCATTAGAATTTAAATTAGAACCAGCATTTGAAGTCATTATAATAATAGTATTTTCAAAGCTTACGGTATTTCCTTGACTATCAGTAAGTTTACCGTCATCTAATATTTGTAAAAGTATATTAAACACATCTGGGTGAGCTTTTTCAATTTCGTCTAACAATATAATTGAATATGGCTTTCTTCTTACTTTTTCGGTAAGTTGACCAGCATCATCATAACCTACATATCCAGGAGGAGACCCAATCAATTTAGAAGTAGAATGACTTTCCATAAATTCAGACATATCAATTCTAATGATAGAATCTTCAGAGCCGAACATTTCGTAAGCAAGTGATTTCGCAAGTTCTGTTTTACCTACACCTGTAGGACCTACAAAAATAAATGAAGGTGGCCTCTTTGAGGTTTGAAGTCCTGTTCTGTTTCTACGAATTGCCCTAGAAACAGCCGAAACTGCTTCGCTTTGCCCAATTATTCTATTATGCAAATTGTTTTCTAAGTTAAGTAATTTTTGAGTTTCTGCTTCAGTAATTTTTTTGACTGGTATTTTGGTAATATGCTCAATTACAGAAGCAATATCTTGAACCGTAAGAGTCGTAGGTACAAGGCGTTTATTTAGTTCTTCCATTCTATCTAAAATATTACATTCTTCTGTTTTTAAATCAGCAGCTTTTTGGTAATCTTCTATTGAATCAGATTCAACAGCTTCTTCTTTTTCTTCTTGAAGTTTTGCGAGTCTATTTTTTAACACTTCAAGTTCATATAAATCTTTATTATTAAGATTTATTCGTGAACATGCTTCATCTAATACATCAATAGCCTTGTCTGGTAAGAATCTGTCATGTATATATTTTTCAGACATTTTAACAGTTTGAGTAATAACATCATTTGTAATTAAAACTTTATGAAAATCTTCATAATATTTTTTTATACCTTTTAAAATTTCTATACTTGCTTGAATAGAAGGTTCTTCTATTAATACAGGTTGAAATCTTCTTTCTAAAGCAGTATCTTTTTCTATATATTTTCTATATTCTTTTAAAGTAGTTGTACCAATTAATTGAATATCGCCATTTGCAAGGCTAGGTTTTAATATATTTGCAGCATTCATAGAATGTTCTGCATCGCCTGTACCAATAATATTATGGATTTCATCAATAACTAAAATGATGTTTTTAGATTGTTTACATTCATCAATAAGTGCTTTCATTCTGCCTTCAAATTGTCCTCTAAATTGGGTACCAGCAATGATAGCTGTCATATCTAATAAATAAACTTCTTTATTCAAAAGTTTTGCAGGAACCTCTCCGCTGGCAATTTTAATTGCTAGACCATTTGCAATGGCAGTTTTACCAACACCAGGTTCACCAATTAAACAAGGATTATTTTTTGAACGTCTATTTAAAATTTGTACTACTCTTTCAATTTCTGTATCTCTTCCTATAACTGCATCTAGCTCATTTTTCTTTGCTTTATTAGTTAGGTTAGTTCCATATATATCTAAAAAGCTTTTCTTTTTTTCTTTTGGTTTTTTTTCTGTTTTTACTTTTTTTGAACTATTTGTTTGACTTTGAGCATCAGAGTCATTTTCATTTTCTTTAAACATATTAGAAAAAATTGAGCCAAGTGGTATACCATTCTCAGAAGCTCCATCTACATCTAATTCATTTATATTATCTATCATAACATCATCAAAAATATTTTCAAATTGTTTAGATATGTTATTTAAATCTTCTTGAGGAATATTTGCTTGTTTTGCAAATATTTCTAATGGATTTATGCCCTTTTCTTTAGCACAGTTATAGCATAAACCTTCCATTTCGCTTTTATCTCCATCAACTTTTTTTGTAAAAATTATAGCCATATTTTTATGGCAAACTGAACATAGCATTGTAATTCTCTCCATTCAACGATTAAATTTATATACATTATATAATACATTAAAATAGGCCCAAAAGTCAAGACAAACAAGAAATATCATATAAAATGTTCTACATCCGCTAAGAAGCTAGTATATCGTTAATGTTCAGACTAATCGCTATATAATCCGCTCCATCTTGCTGTCGGTTGGACATTTTCTTTTCTTAGGCTAAAGCATGAAAAGAAAAGTGCAACCGACACGTGGAGCCACTAATTTGAAAATTTAGGTCTGAATAGTAACAGTATATCTATAAAAACTATTATCTAATATTGAATATTATATTCTTCTAATGTTATAATAAACTTAAAAGAAATTTAGATACGGAGGAAAAAATGAGAAATTTAAATAAAAAAACAACAATAATATTAGGAATAGCAATAGTAGTGCTAATTACAATTATTACAACAACAGTATTTGTACTAGAAAAAGAAAATGATCAAAAAGAAACAACAGTAAAGAAAAGTAAAGAAAACCTAGAAGAAAATTTTATTAATTATTTTACAAGCAATATTCCTGATGATTTAAGTGATAAGGTATATGTTTCTCAAAATTTTGAAAATGAATTATTAGGTAAATACAAAATAAATGTTAACATACCAATGATTAAAATTAAAACAGATACTACAAAAAAAATTAATTCTGAAATATCAGATATTTTTGTTAAAAAGTTAATATCTATTATACAAAGCCTTGACTCTACATATAAAATTTATAATATAGATTTTTTTGCAAATCAAAATGGCAATATACTAACACTTGCAATTAAATGTACCCTTAAAGAAGGTAAGAATGCCCAAAGAATAATTATTAAAACATATAATTATGATATATCGATGGATAAGACATTAACTCTAGAAGAACTATTACAAATAAAAAATATAGATATTGAAGAAACTCAAAAAGCAATAGACGAAAAAATTGAGCAAAAAATTGAGAAGGCTGAAAAGGCAAAAACAAGTGGCTATAATGTTTTTGAAAGGACAATAAATGATAAAATGTATGAAATAAAAAATGTTTCAGAATTTATGATAGATAGTGAAGGTAATATTTATATTATTTTCCCTTATGGAAATAACAATATTACAAGTGAAATAGACTTATTAGTTATATAAAATTGGTAAAATAAATGTGTATATTTTTTTAAAAATATGCAAAAAATATGTGTGTTATGAAATTTAAGAAAGGATGATAAAAAATGGCAGACTTAAGTCAAGTAGAATTACAAAATTTAAGACACTTAATAGGGGCACACGATACATCATATCAAAAATTAAATACGTATGCACAGCAAGCGGTAGATCCACAGATTAAGCAGATGTTTACAAAAGCTGCACAGGATGCTTTAAATACAAAACAAAAATTGTTAACATTTTTAAATTAGGAGGATTTTATGGAAGAGAAGTATATGGTAAATGATATTTTAGAAAGTGTAAAAGCAAGTCTTACAACATACCAAGGTGCAATATCAGAGGCTGAAAATATGAATTTAAGACAAACAATGCAGCAGATAAGGAATCAAGATGAAAGTTTTCAATATGAATTATTTAAAGTTGCAGAGCTAAAGGGATATTATACACCAGCAGGAAAAGCAGAGCAATCTGAAATTACAAAAGTAAAAAATGAAGTGAGTTTGTAAAAAGGAAAAGCTGTAAATGAGTATAATTTACAGCTTTTTCTTAGTCTGCCCGAGCGAATGCGAGTGGCATTTATTTCGCACTAACATTAAAATTCAAAAAAATGCAACAAAAGAAAACAAGAGAAAACGAAAGAAAAAAAGAGATTAAATCAAAAAACACTACCAATAATCCATACATATTAAAAATAATATAAAAAAATGATAATTGCCAAAAATCAGAAAATAAGGTAAAATATGAAAAGTAGTGCGAAAGCTACGGAAATGGAGTGTTTAAAATTTTATTAACAATAAAAAATATATTTGTGCATATTAGGAGCTCTTTAAAATTAATATTTTTAATAATAATTTCAGCAGCTATCATTATAGGAATAATATCAGTTTTTTATAGACCAACATATGCAGTTTCATTAAATGGAGAAATATTAGGTTATACAACTAATAAAACTGAATTGCAACAAAAAATTAACCAATATATGATGCAGGGAGAAGACGGAAATGTTGCTTTTATAGATATAGAAGATTTACCAGAATATGCGTTATGTCTTAGAAAAAGAAATGCAGAAACAAATGATGAAGAAATATTATCACATATAAAAAATTCAGGAGAAAAATATTATTCATATTATGCAATTGTTGAAGGCGAAGAAGAAAAATACTATGTATCAACTAAAGAAGAAGCTGAACAAGTAATTGAAATGTTGAAATCTAAGAAGAGTAGTAATATAAATAAAATAGCTTATACTGAAGTTTTTGGAAAAGATCTAAAAGAATTTACAGAAACAGATAGTATTGTAACAGCTTTATATAAAAAACCAACAACAATTTATAATAGTTATAGTAGCTACAAAATAGCATATGAAAAAGTAAATTTAGGAATATCACTTATAAAGCCAATATCATATGGATATACAATAACTTCAAGATTCGGGTCAAGATGGGGAACAACTCATACAGGTCTAGATGTTGCAGCACCAATGGGAACAAACATAGTTGCAGCAGCAGCAGGTACTGTTACAAGATCAACGGCACAAGTTGACTCAGCAGGTAACTATAGTGGCTATGGAGAATATATAGTAATATCACATGGGAACGGAATACAAACATTATATGGACATTGTAGTGCAAGATATGTATCAGAAGGTCAATATGTAGAGCAAGGCCAGCTAATTGGTGCAGTGGGATCAACAGGAAAATCAACAGGACCACATTTACATCTTGAAATAAGAATAAATGGAGCTGTGGCAGATCCACAAAATTATTTATATTAATATAAAAAATGAAGTTAGACAAAAAGAGAAAAACTTAAAAATAAGTTTTTCTCTTTTTTTGTATATGCAAAATATAATTTTTAATTTAATCTAAAATTGTGTGGAAGAAGGTCAAAAATGTGGTAAGGTGTAATTTTATCATTTGAACCTAATGCATAAATTATAAAATCCTTATCTACAAATTCACTCATAAATTGTCTGCAAAAACCGCAAGGAAGGCAATCCTCTAAATGGTCAAGGCTTTTTCCTCCACAAACAACAATATATTCAAAATCCATATAACCTTCAGAAATGGCTTTCACAAAAGCAACTCTTTCTGCACAAATAGACATTATGCCATCATTTTCAATATTAGAGCCAGAATAAATCTTACCGAGATTTTGTTTTCAAAGCTGCACCAACAAAATAATTGCTATATGGTGCGTATGCATTTTCTCTAGCCTTTTTTGCTATTTTAATAGCTTCATCTAAATTCATATTAATCACCACATAAAATATAATATATTTAAAAGAAACTGTCAATGGGGACTTAAGTTTTTGACAGATAAATAAATTTACCATTTTATTCTTGACAAATTTTATTCAAATGTATAAAATAAGAATTGCAAAAAGCATGAAGAATTTTTGTAGAAAGTAGGGGTAATTATGGAATTAAAAGGTTCAAAGACAGAAAAAAATTTAATGGAGGCATTTGCAGGGGAGTCGCAAGCAAGAAATAAATATACATATTTTGCAAGCAAAGCTAAAAAAGAAGGATATGAGCAAATAGCTGCTATCTTCCAAGAAACAGCAGATAACGAAAAAGAACATGCAAAATTATGGTTTAAATTATTACATGATGGAGAGGTTCCAACAACTACAGAAAATTTAAAAGCAGCAGCAGAAGGCGAAAATTATGAATGGACAGATATGTATGATAGAATGGCTAAAGAAGCTAAAGAAGAAGGATTTGATAAAATAGCATATCTATTTGCAGAAGTGGCAAAAATCGAAAAAGAACATGAAGAAAGATATAAAAAACTATTAGAAAATGTTGAAGATGGATTAGTATTTAGCCGTGATGGAGACAGAATCTGGAAATGTAGAAATTGTGGACATATTGTAATTGGTAAATCAGCTCCAGAGGTTTGCCCAGTATGTAATCATCCAAAAGCATATTTTGAAATTAAAGCAGAAAATTATTAAAATTAGTAATTAAAAAACGCTCTAAGTAAAACTTAAAGCGTTTTTATTTTATAGAAAAATTTGACTTTCTTTGTGAAATATCAACAATTTTCCATATACAACAAGGTTTAGGCTACCTTATTTTAATGGAATTTCTATAAAGAAGGTGGTTCCTATACCTTCTTTTGTTTCAAATTTTAGATTGCCATTAAAGTGAGCGCGTATATTTGAGTAAGACATAAATAAACCAAGACCTGTTCCATTTTTCCCTTTAGTTGTAACCATTTCTTTAAATAATTTTTCTTTTACTTCTTTTGGAAGCCCTCCTGCTTGGTCTTCAATTTTAATAGTTAGTTTTGAGTTTTTTTCTAATATAGTAATAAAGATCTTCTGTTCAGGTTTTCCATTATATGCTTGAATAGAATTAGATATTATATTATTAATAACTTGTACTAAGCTATTAACATTTCCATGAATAGTAGTGCTATTAGGTATTTGCAAATCAACAACTAATTCAATTAAAGCATTTTTTAATTCATGTTTCATTAAAATATCAACAGTTTTAATTAATTGTTCAATTGTAAAGGTATCTACTGTTGTATCAGAGAACGTAACAGCTTGCCCTTTAACAGCAGTAATAATATCAGACATATATGCTAAATGTGAACGAATTTTATCAAGCCATGAATTCATATCATTTGAAATTTCGTAATGATCTTCAACAGTTACTTCAGGGTCACCTATAGACTGCCTATATTCAGTAGATAAATCTGACAAGGCTTCTACTGCTCCTGCGATAGACATTATAGGTGTTTTTAAGTTATGAGCAATTCCGACCAATCATTTGTCCGTAAAGTTGCTAAACGTTCCTTTTCTATTAATATTTCTTGATTTTGCTCTATTGTTTGAACGTCTTTGATATGTTGAGTTATATCTTTAAACAGAACGAGGGTTCCAAGAGATGAGTCGTTATTAAAAATAGTATTTATTTCTATGTCAAAATATTTATTTAATGCTTCGAAAAATTTTTGCAATTTAATAGTTTTACCTGTAGACCTAGCTTCTTTAAAAGAATTAATAAAAATATCTTTTTCATTTTTTAGTGAATAAGTGGAATCAAATAGATTTTCTATATTTGTATTTCTTATATCTTTTGCCTTTAGCGAGAAAGTATCTAAAAATGTTTTATTAAAATCTACTATATAATTATTATCATTAATGATTATGTAAGAATCAGAGATTCTATCTACAACCTTTTGTAATGCTATTGGAGTGACTTTCAAAAAATCAAACTTCAAAATAGCTATAATGTAGCAAAGAATAGAAAATGTAAATGATATTGGAGTAATGTATATATCTATTGTATTAAAGTATCCTGCTATATTTATAAAAATAGGGAAAAAACTTCCTACTAATATTAACATTGCTTGTTTAGAAAAGAAACCTGAATTTTTTATAGAGTATTTTAATAATGTAAAAAAGCTAATGGCAAATAGTAGATATGAATATACAGAATGTAGGTAGAAATACCATCCAAAAACACTTTCACTAGGTGTTGTAGAATATACTTTATAAAAAGCGTGATGAAAATCATTAGTCCAAAGAACTAATAAAGATATTGTTGGTATAATAAATAAAAGCCAATATCTCTTCTTTGAAAAATCTATTGTTGATTTTGCAAAACAAATACTCAATAATAAGAAAAATACAGGAGAAAAACATACACCAATATATACAATATAATCGAAATACACAGGAGGAATATTCAACGATTCGCTAAATGTAACCTGCAAAATTAGACCAAGTACCCAAATAAGTAAAAAGATAAATATCGCTGAAAATAATTTTATTTGCTGACTCCTATTTTTCGTGCTTAGCAAAAACACTAAAATGCAATTAATTAAAATACAAGTAAAAATCAAAATTAAGAATGTTGAGATAGAACACATTCTAAAAAACCCCCTTTAATAAATTTATAAAATTATTTAAATATTTTTTATCAATTTTTGGCCAATGAAATCCTAATTTGTCTAAATAATTGATGGTAAAATCAGACTTAATTATTATATTTGTTTTATATGATAAATGTAAATCTTTATCAATATCATTTATTAAAAATTTTACAAAGTCATTTTTATCAGAATTGTTTAATAAATTTTTTAATTTATTTTTAAAAGTAGTATCATCTAACATAATAAAATCTTTATTTAATAATTTAAAGTATTTTGAAGCTACTTCTATACTTATATGGTTATGATTAAATAAATGGAAAATCCTATTATTTATGTTTGGATGAAGTATGATTTCCTTAATGGCAGTGGAAGCAGTATCAACAGGAGTAAATTCTAAATAACCGGTCCTTGATATATTCAGGAAAGCCTCCAAGTCTAATAAATGCAAGAATTCTATTTATATAAGCATTTTCTAAAATATTGTCTTGAAATAGTCCATCTGAAAAACGTGGCATTAGATTTCCCATACGCAAAATATATCCATCTAATCCTTCTAAAATAGCATCTAATACCAAGCATTCTGCTTGAAACTTAGTGTTTATATATACATTATCAAGTATCTGATTTATATATAAGTTACTTTCATAAAAATCTATTTGCTTATCTATAGTTTGTTTAGCTGCAGAAGTGTCAAAAGCATTTCCAGAAATACTTAAAGTTGATATATGATATAATTTTTTATCAAAACTTTTACAAAAATCAACTATATATTGTACACTTTTTACATTAGTATTATAAAAATCTTGATAGATACCATAATGTTGAACTCTTGCAGCACTATTTATTACGATATTAGTATTGCTTGCAAGTTCAAGTAATTCCTCTTGTGAAAGACCAAATCCAGGTTTATCAATATAACCATTTACAGCAAAAATTCTTTTCCCTATTAAATCATTGTATTTGTTTCCAAAATAATAGTTAAGTTTTTGATGTAATTTAGCTTGAGCTGTCATTCCAGTTTCAGGTCTAACAATACAGTAAATATTTCCAGTTTCTTCTTTTATAAACGAATCTAAGATGTGAATTCCTAAAAAACCAGTTGCACCAGTAAGCAAGATGTTAGGGTTTTCTATTTTTTCAAAAGAACTAGGCATTTTCATCGTATTGTTTAAGACGTTTTCATATTTTACAAAATTATCTTTAACATATGTTATATTATAATCAGTATCTGTAGATGACATTTTTTCTACTAATTTAGATATTGTAGGAAATTTAAAAATATCAGCGTAACTAATTTTATCTGTTAATTTTAACAATTCAATATTTAAATTCATTGCGAGTATGGAATCACCACCAAGCTCAAAAAAATCGTCTGTTATGCCTATTGGAGATGTGTTTAATACTTTTTCCCAAATAGTAACCATTTTAAATTCTAAATCTGTTTTTGGTTCTATATAATTTCTTTCATTTGAATTATTATTTAAAATTTCATTCGGAATTGGTAAAACTTTTCTATCAATTTTGCCATTTGGTGTATAAGGAAAGTCTTCTAAAACAGTAAAATATGATGGTATCATATATTTAGGCAAGTAGTTTCCGAGATGTTTTCTTAAAGCAGTAATGCTAATTTTTTTATTACAGGTGTAATATGCCGAAATGAAGTCTCTTTCATTCAAAGTTTGTTTAATAGCACAAGCTTTAGTAATTCCTGGAAATAATAACATTTTTTCTTCTATTTCGCCTAGTTCAATTCTTAATCCTCTTATTTTTATTTGACCATCTGCTCTTCCCAAGTGTTCAATTTCACCATTATCAAGCCATCTGCAAATATCTCCTGTTTTATACATAATAGTGTTTGGTATGAAAGGATTAGGAATAAAGGCTTTATCTGTAAGTTCTTGATTAGCAAAATATCCTTTTGCAACACCAATACCCCCAATATATAATTCACCAGGTACATTTACAGGGCATGGATATAAGTTTTTGTCTAAAATATAAGTTTGAGTGTTATACATTGGTTTACCAACTGTAACATTATCATAAGTTGTTACATCAGTAAATGTAGAAAAGACAGTTGTTTCTGTAGGTCCATATGCATTATAAACTATTGGATTTCCTAATGATACTAATTGGTGTAATAGTGAATTAGGCAAAGCTTCTCCTGCTGAAACAATATATTTTAGAGTGGATAGAGTATTAGTATTTTCTATAAAAATTTTCATTCTTGAAGGTGTTATTTGTATAACATCTGCCTTACTTTTTTCAATCAAATTTAGTAAAAGCGAAGGTATATGTTGTTCTTCCTCTGTACAAATATATATTTTAAATCCTCTTTGTAAGAAAACAAATGACTCCAATATAAATATATCAAAACAGAATGTAGTGACAGAAACTGCTATATGTTGTTCATCTGTTTTATATAAAAATTCTATATTATTATCTAGATAAATAGCAAAATTAACTAATGCTTCGTGTTTTATCATTACACCTTTAGGCTTGCCAGTAGAGCCAGAAGTATATATAACATATGCTAAATCATCTGGACTATTTATAAAGTCAAGATTTGAGGTAGGAAAATTAAATATATTGTTATCTTCTAGGTTAATTTTTCTAATTCCGTAAGAATTTGTGCTATCCATAAATTTAGTTGTGGTAAGTAATATTTTCGCAGTACTATTGCTTAACATATATTCAATCCTATCTTGAGGGTAATCAGGGTCAATGGGTATATATGCTGCACCAGATTTTAAAACTGCAAGCATAGAGATAATCATTTCTAAAGAACGATTAACCATAATTCCTACAATATCATTTCTTTTAATTCCAAGAGATCTTATATAATGAGCAAGACTATTTGCTTTTTCATTAAGTTCTTTGTAAGTTAAACTTTTATCTTTGAAAACTAAAGCAATATTGTATGGAGTTTCTTCTACTTGTTTTTCAAATAAAGTTGTAATACTTGTATTTTTAGGTAAATTAAATTGTGTATCATTTACTTTATATATAAGAGCATTTTTTTCTTCTAAAGAAAGCATTTCAATTGATGAAATAGGTAATAAGGCGTTATTTAACACAGCTTGCACAATGTTAACATAATGCACAGCTAAATCTTTAATATAATTATTACTAAATAACTTATCTGAATATTCAAAGCTAAAATTGAAAGCATCATTTTCAGGTACAATTTCTAAAGATAAATCAGCTTTAGATATATTTGCATCAGGAATAAAGTATTGAGATTTTATTCCATTAAAGCTAAGTTCAGCCATTCCGTTATTTTGAAATATAAATAGAGTATCAAACAAAGGGCTTCTTGAGGTGTCTCTTTTTATATTTAATTTGCTTATTAATTCATCAAGTGGATAATCTTGATATTTAAAATCATTTAAAGTGATTTCTTTAATACGCATTAGAAAATCTTTAAAAGATTGCTGATGCGATAGTTGTGCGCGTATTGGCAAGGTATTTACGAACATACCAAATATATTATAAAGCTCAGCAGAGTTTCTTCCAACAACAGGAGAACCAATTATAATATCTTCTTGTGAGCTATATTTTGAAAGTAGCACAAAATAAGCACTAAGTAGAAACATATAAGGTGTAACATTATATGTTTTACAAAATTCTATTATCTTATTTGATGTTTCTTTATCAAAGGCTAATTTATATTTATGGCCTGTAAAAGATTGTACAGCTGGCCTATTATAAACAGTTGGCATATTTAAAACTGGAATATCACTTTCAAATTGATTAACCCAAAAAACTTCAGCTTCTTTAAATTCTCCAGAATCAATTTTGCTTCTTTCAAAATTTGCAAAATCTTTATAAGTAAATTTAATATCATCTAATTTGTTGCCATTATATAGTTTGCAGAGTTCATCTATTAATATTTGAGAAGATGTACCATCAGCAACAATATGATGAATATCTACCAACAGCAAGGATTTACCACCTTTAACTTTAAAAACTTCTGCTCTTAAAAGAGGAGCTTTAGATAAATCAAATGGTTTTAGAAAACTTTTAAATACACTTTCGAATTCATCTTCAGAAATTTCAGTATTATTAATATTAATTTTAAATTTAATATTATTATTTATTTTTTGAACAATAGTATCGTTTTCAATTACAAAAGAAGTACGCAAAGACTCATGCCTATTTATTAATGTTTGCAAGCACTTTTCTAATTTATCAAAATCAGGAATTTTATCAAATAAAATTCCACCAGGGATATTATATAAAACAGAATCTTTACTAGAAAAACTGCAAGACAAATAAATCCTTTTTTGCGCTGCTGATAAAGGATATGAGTCTTGAACATCAACTTTGGTCAAGCCGATTTTATTTTCTTTTTCTGAATTATTAATTATTTTAGCAAGGTTTTTTATAGAAGAATTCTCAAAAATATCTTTTACAGGTATATTAATATTGAATTTATTAAATATTTCTACAGAAACTTTTATAGCACCTAAAGAGTCACCACCTAGTTCGAAGAAATCATCATCTATACTAATATTATTTTCACCTAAGACAGACTTAAATATTGAAAGCAAATCTTGTTCAGTTTGATTTTTAGGTAAAATAATATTTCTAGAGCAAGATATATCTTGTATAGATGGCAATTTTTTTACATCTAATTTACCATTTGCACTTAAAGGGAATGATTCTAATTTAACAAAAATAGAAGGTACCATATATGGTGGTAACTTAGATTTTGCAAAAGTTTTAAGCTTTTGCATATCTATTTGAGAGTTTGCCATAAAATATGATATTAATTTCTTGTTTTTATAAACTGTAACAGTTTTTTGAATATCTCCAAATGATGAAATTACAGAATCTATTTCAGATAGTTCTATTCTAAGCCCATTTATCTTTAATTGTGTATCGTTACGACCAACAAATTTAATTTCGTAATCCGCTGTAAGATATGCTAAGTCACCACTTTTATATAGCAAGCCATCTCCATAAGGATTATCTACAAATACAGTATTTGTTAAATCTGGATTATTTATATATCCTTCAGAAATTCCTTCACCTGCAATACAAATTTCTCCAATAACACCGATAGGGCATAATTGCATAGATTTATTTAATATATATATTTGCATATTGCCTAAAGGTTTTCCAATTGTAACGTTATCTACATCTATAATTTTTTTTATAGAGCAACAAGAAGTTGTTTCTGTAGGCCCATAAGCATTATATATTTCTGCATTTGTTAATGAAACTAATTCTCTTAAAAATGATTGAGAAGGATTTTCCCCACCAATTTGTAATGATTTAATACCTTCCAAACTTTTTTTAGAAGTTTCATTTAAAAATAAAAGTTCTATTTTTGAAGGAGTAGCAAGCATATATTGAACATTATTTTCTATTATTAAATGTCCTATTGCGATAGGATCTTTTTGTTCTTCATCAGATGCTAGAATAAGAGTTTTTCCCAGTATAAGTGGAAGTAAAATTTCAACAGAAAACATGTCAAAGGAAATGTTGCAAGTACTTAGAAAATTATCATAATCATTGGCATGAATATAATTAATATAGCTATACATTAAATTAATCATACTTGAGATTTTTGTAAGAACTCCTTTTGGATTACCAGTAGAGCCTGAAGTGTATATAACAGAAAGGTGTTTTGCGTTATCTATATTTGGTAATTCCATAACCTGTGAGTCTAACCCGAAATTTAATATCTTAGCATTAAACAAACTAATATTATGATTTTGAGTTAATTCTTTTTTCGAAATAATAATTTTAGAATTACTATTTTTAATCATATATGCTATTCTTTCATCAGGTAAAGTATCATTTATTAGCATATATACTGCGCCGATTTTTAATGTAGCAATAATACTAATAATTAATTCTAACGACCTAGGTAGCATAATGCCAATAATATCATCTGTTTGAGCACCACTTAGTATAAGAAAAGAAGCCAAAGCCGTTGATTTTTCATCTAATTCTTTATATGTGATTCTTTGCCCATCAAACACAACAGCTGTGTCATTTGGAACTTTATTTACTTGTTCTTCAAAAAGGCTAATAATTGTTTTATCACTTGGAAAATCCATTTTAGTGTTATTAAATTCATATAAAATTTTATGTTTTTCATCAGGTAATACTAACTCTATTTCTTGAATAAGTATATTTTCATTTTCTAAAACTTGGTTGATAATATTTAAAAATCTAGCATGTAAATTAAATATATCTTCAAGAGAGTATTTATCTACTTTATAATCATAAGCAATAGAAATATTTCCGGTATCATTTATATCGAAAAAGTGTATATCAATATCATCAGCAATGTGATTATTAAATATCCATGTAGCAGTGTAAGGTGTAGATAGAGCCTTAGCATTATTTCTCATGTTTTGATAAGACATAGCAACACTATATAAATTAGGAATAGATCCAAATTTTGACCTTAAAGATTGCAATAGTTCTTGATATGGATATTTTTGATGTTTATAAATTTTAAAGAAGTTGTTTGCAATGGTTGAAACAAAATTTGCAAACGTATATGTATTTGATATAGATACTTTAAATGGAATAGTATTAATAAACATTCCAGCAGTGTTTTTTTCTTTAAAATTTAATCTGTTTAGTATTGGTGTGCCAATTACAAACTCAGGAATGTCAGTCATTCCATATATATATATAGCTAAAATTGCCATAAAGAAATTAAATTCAGAAACTTTATGACTTTTACAAAAAGCTGTAATTAAATCCATTGTTTCTTTAGGAATAATAAATTGCTTTCTCTTTGCATAAGTGGAACTTGAATTCTTATGTTGCAAAGAAGGAATAGTTGCAACAGTAGGTATGCTAGAGAACATATCTTCCCAAAACATTTTATCTTTTTCGCATTTACTGCTTTGCATATAATCTTCATTATCGCGTATTGTATCAATATATGATGGAATATCATCAAAAGAGTTTTGAATTCCAGAGCATAAATTAGTATATATTTCCATTATTTTGCTGATAACAATTCCAGAAGACCAAGCATCAGAAATAAGATGGTGCATACAAATAACAAATCCACCACGAGAATCTGGTAATTTAAACAATTTAAATTTAAATAGAAAAGAATCTTCAAGATTAAAAATAGTAGAAGAAAGTTCTGTTTCTATTTTTTTTATATCAGAAGTGTCAGAAACTAGTTCCAAATCAAAAGTAACATTAGAAAATTCATCTACATATTGTTTCGGAATTCCATTTATAATTTTAAATTTTAATCTAAAGGCATCGTGAGATTTTATGAATAAATTAATTGCAAGAGAAAGTAAATCAAAATCTACTTTTTCATCAATAATATTTGTTCCTGCAATATTTGAAATAGGTGTACCTTTATAAAATTCTTCAGTAAGCCAAATAGATTTTTGCATATTTGTTAAATTATAAAAATTCAAAATAATGTCCCCCTAACATTCATCAAAAAACAATTGATTCCGACAAATATTACAAATATTTATATCATAAAAAAACTTAAAAATCAAGGAATATAAAGCCAAAAAATGAGAAAAATATTACTAGATAATGGTTTTGAAAAAAAGAAAAATAAGATTTAGGTGATAAGATTTATGTATGGTTATAATACAAGAACAAACAAAGTAAAAAAATTCTTTGTTTTAATTATTTTAATGGCATTTGTTTCAGTATCAAGTATTTATATTTATAAAATGTATGAAAAAATAGATGTAAAAGAATATGATATACAAAGAACATCAAATGTAGAAAAAATATTTATTGAAAATGAAGAAAATGAAAAGACAGAAAAGACTATAGAAGAAGCGGCAAATTGCATTGTCGGAATATCAAAAGTGAAAAACACAGGGGTATCAATTTTTAATATAGATTCAGTAGAAGATCTTGGCTTAGGTTCAGGATTTATAATATCAGATAATGGATATATAATTACAAATTGGCATTTAGTAAGAGATAAATATAGTAGCTGTTATGTTACATTGGTAAATGGCGAGACTAGCAGCGGGACTGTGGTTTGGGCAGATAAAGATTTAGATTTAGCAATAGTAAAAATAAATGCAAAAGGGCTAGATTATTTGACTTTAGGAAATACGGACAATTTAAAACTAGGAGAAAATGTTTACGCAATAGGAAATCCAATAGGAGTAGAATTTCAAAGAACAGTAACTGCAGGAATTATTAGTGGATTAAATAGAACAATTAAGATCGAAGATGAATTTGGAGAAAGCTATATGGAGGGATTAATTCAAACAGATGCAACAATAAATCAAGGAAACAGTGGAGGAGCATTAATAAATAAGTCAGGAGAAGTAATAGGTGTAAATACCATAAAAGTTACAACTGCAGAAGGTATAGGTTTTGCGGTGCCTATAAATATAATAAAACCAGTAATAGATTCGTTTATAAATAATGGAAAATTCGAAGAAGCATATTTAGGAATATTTGCTTATGACAAAGAAGCTGTAAGGTATGTAAATTCTGATTTGCAATTAGAAACAGGTATATATGTAGCAAGTATAACGAAAGACGGAGGAGCATCTAAAACAGATTTAAAAGTTGGTGATATCATTACTAAAATAGATGAAAAAAACATTAATAAAATGAGCGAACTCAGAGAATATATATATACTAAAAAACCAGGAGATGAAATTAAATTAACAATACTAAGAAATAAAAAAGAAAAAGAAATAACAGTAAATTTAGGAAAAAAATAGAAAAAATATTTAAATTATAATAAAAATGTAGTATAATAACATTTGTGTTTGAAATAAAATATGAATTATTAGGAGGGAATGTTATGGTAATAGCAATAGTAGGAGCAAATTGGGGAGACGAAGGAAAAGGCAAAATGAGTGATATATTATCTCAAGATGCTGAAGTAGTTGTAAGATTTCAAGGTGGTGCAAATGCAGGACATACAATAGTTAACGAATATGGAAAAACAGCATTACATCTTTTACCATCAGGAATTTTTAGAGAAAATGTAGTAAATGTAATAGGACAAGGAGTTGCTTTTGATATAAGTGCATTTTTAAAAGAATTAGAAGAAGTCAAAGCAAAAGGAATGAAAAATCCTAATATTGTTATTTCAGATAGAGTTCAGATTTTGATGCCATATCATATTAGATTAGATGAATTAGAAGAAGAAAGACTTGGCAAAAAAAACTTCGGGTCTACAAAATCAGGAATAGCACCATTTTATTCTGACAAGTATGCGAAAATAGGAATACAAATCTCAGAAATTTATGATGATGAATATTTAAAAGATAGATTAACAAATATATTAACAGCAAAAAACAAGACAATTTCAGCATTGTATGGAGAAGAAAACCAAATTGATATAGAAGAGATGTATAATTTCTTAATTAATTCTAGAGAAACATTAAGACCATATTTATGTGATGTTGCGAAATTCTTAAATGAAAAAATTAAAAATAATAAAAACATTATTTTAGAAGGGCAATTAGGAACACTAAGAGATTTAGATAATGGTATATATCCATTTACTACTTCATCTTCACCACTTGCAGGATTTGGAGCAGTTGGAGCAGGAATTCCACCATATGAAATAAAGAAAATTTATGCAATTACAAAAGCATATTCAACATGTGTTGGAGTAGGAGCTTTTACTACTGAAATATTTGGAGATGAAGCAAAAGAATTAAGAGACAGAGGTGGAGAATACGGAGCAAAAACAGGTAGACCAAGAAGAGTAGGTTGGTTTGATACAATAGCAACTAGATACGGATGTATGTTACAAGGTGCAACAGATGTTGTAATGTCAATGGTAGATGTTTTAGGATATCTTGACAAAATACCAGTATGTACAGCATACGAAATAGATGGAAAAATTATAAAAGACTTCCCAACTACACTATCATTAAATAAGGCAAAACCAGTTTATGAATATCTAGATGGCTGGAAATGTGACATAAGTGATATAAAAGAATATAAAGATTTACCAGAAAATGCAAAGAAATACATAGAATTTATAGAAAAAGAAATAGGATATCCAATAACAATGATTGGAAATGGACCAAAGAGAGAAGATATAATACTTAAAAAATAGGAGAAAAAAATGAACAATTTAAAAATCAATGGAATTTATAAGCACTATAAAGGGGACTTATATTTAGTCCAAGATATTATTTATCATAGTGAAACCGGCGAAAAAATGATTGCATATAGAGCATTATATGGAGATAACAAACTTTGGTGCAGGCCATATAATATGTTCTTCGATGAAGTAAACAAAAATGGACAAAAATATAGATTTGAATTACAAGAAATAGAAAGTAAAAAAACCAGTAGCTAAAACTACTGGTTTTTTAAAATTTTATACAATAAAAATTCTATTATCTAATATTAATAATATAAAAGTTTAACAAAAATGGTAGCAAAAAAAGTATACACAAAATTAAAAAAAATAAATATCAAGTTATGCTACAGGGGAAAAGTTTATTCAGATTTTAATTCTAGTGAAAATTTACACTATGCTATGGAAAAACATTATAGTTTAGAAGAATTAGATGATGAAATGAAAATATAAGAGAAAGTACAGTTGACTTTTCATAGTTAACTGCACTTTCTTAATTAATTTAAAAAGTATTCGAGTAATTGTAATTTGTTAGTTATTATTATAACTATTTAATTGTTCCTTAAAATAAGTATCTTCATAATTAACATTTGCTTTTTCTTTTAAATTATCTGGAATTTCATCTTCTTTATATTCTTTTAATTCATAAATTCCAGTATTATTTTTACCTTTCATATATATCATAGTTAAAGCACCTTTTTTTGAATCAACTGAATTTAGTTCATTGTTATCTTTATCAAACTATTTTATGGCTTTCTGCATAAATATAATTACCATCATTTTTAAACTCATCATTTGCTATGTCTATAAGTGATTGTCTTACTGACATTTCTAATACATTACTGTTTGGTTCTTTATTTACAGTGTGAATATATTTAACTGCACTACAGGCAAAAAGTATTACCACAAAGATTAACAAAGTTATTAAAGAATGTTTTATATAATCTTTTTTTGTATATTTTTCACCGGTCTTACTTTCTATATATTTTTTTACTCCAATTATATCAGCTGCTGTAAATACCGCTGTAAAAATAACTGCTCCCGTCCAATCTATTGGTCTTTTAAATATTAAATCAAATAATATTGCAAAACCAAATAGCATTAATGCACTTAAAGAATATAGTCCAAATTTCAATCCTTTTTTCATTTTATCTCCTCCTTTAAATTCCTTATTTTCAATTATAGATTGATACTATTCATGATATTAATATACTTATCAGTATCAAGTGTATCAACAGAAGATTTTTCTTGTGATAACTTTTTACACATTATTTTTGCTCCATTAAGTTGTTTTACTTCGTTTTCAATTACAGAAATTTGTTCTTTAAAAACCTCATCAAGATTTTTAACTCCATTAAATATTAGACGAATATTTTCAATAGAAATATTGCATTTTCTGAATAGCAAAATCTTTTCTAATCTTTTTAAGTCATCTTCACTATAATCACGGTATTCATTATCACATCTTTTTGGCTCTAATAGTCCCTCCTTTTCATAAAATCTAATGTTTGCTCTTGTAATATTTAACTTTTTTTCTACTTCTTTTATGGTCATTTTTTCACCTCCTCGAATACACTATAAGGTATAAAGTTGGTTTACAGTCAATACTTTTTTTAAAATTTAATTATAAATTACATTTTTAATTAAATTTTAAATAACATAATGTATATTTTCTCATCAAATTACTACATTAATAACAAATTACAAAATTGTAAGTTGTGTATTACCATTTTCCTTTTTTTGTTCTACCACCTATCATAATAATAGTAAAAATTACAATTAGGAAAATAACTGTAATCCATATTGGAGATAATACCCATATCCAAGACCAATTAATATTATTGGTCAATTTTAATACAATGAATATTAAGGTCAATGCACTTATAAAACCAATTCCACTATTTTTCACTTTTTTATCTTTCATAAAACTTTCCTCCAAAATACAAATTACTATTTATCTGTAAGCATATTATCATATTTTATTATATTTTACAACATAAAGAGACTCTTATTATGTCAATATATAAATTATATTTTGCATTCAAATAAAAAGTGATTTTCTTAGTAATACCAAGAGTTTTATTCGCTATAATAAATTTACATGCAGTCAAAATTGAAGAAAATCAATTAATTATAAAATTGACTGCACATTGACTGTATTTACTTAAAGATTTATAGACTTTAAAAAGTTTAAATGAATTGTATGTAATACAGTAATAATCTGCATTTGCTCATAAATGCAAAAAAAGAAGAACTCCTAAGAATTCTTCTAAATATGGTCGGGGTGACACGGATCGAACGTGCGACCTCATGGTCCCAAACCACGCGCTCTACCAACTGAGCCACACCCCGAAATATATGCATAATTTAGATGCTTATTTATAATAGCATATTTTTTTTGTAGTTTCAAGTGATTTTGAAAAAAATTTACTTTTACTTGAAAAAAATTTTGATTTTGCTTGAATAAATGCGAAAAAAATATTATAATAATATTTGCTTTATATTAAAAAATAGTTTTAAAAATGCAGCTGTAGCTCAATTGGATAGAGTATTCGGCTACGAACCGAAAGGTTGCAGGTTCGATTCCTGTCAGCTGCACCATAAATGTACAATATTATCATATTGTAATGAATGATGAATAGCTAATAATTAAGAATGAATAATCTTGTCTATCAAATCAAAAGAATAAATTATTATTAATTTACTTAGTGAAAAATCAAAGATTTGACCACAATGCCGTATAATAAAAAGAGTTATAATAATTTAAATAGCTTCTAAAATATTTTTAGTAGCTATTTTTTCTTGTCTTACTGTGAATTTTAGTATATAATAATTACGCGGAAGGAGTACTAATTTTGAAAATAGATTATTTAAAAGTAAATGGATTTGGAAAAATAGAAAATAAAGAGATTGAATTTGGCAAAAAGATAAATGTAATTTATGGAGAAAATGAAGCTGGCAAAACTACTCTTTTAAAATGCATTTTATCTATGCTCTATGGGGTATCTAGCAATAAAAATGGTAAAGATATTTCTGAGAAGGAACAATATAAGCCTTGGAAAAATGCAGAGTTTTCTGGAAAGATGAAATATGAATTAGATAATGGAGAAAAAATAGAAGTTTTTAGAGATTTTTCAAAAAGAAATCCTAAAATTACTAACGAGTTTTCAGAAGATATAACAAATACATTTAATATTGATAAACATATGGGAAACAATTTCTTTTATGAACAAACTAAAATTGATAAAGATATGCTTTTGATAACGGGATTGGTAGAGCAAAAGGAATCGATCCTTGGGGATAAAGAACAAAATCTTCTTACACAAAAAATTGCAAATATTTTAACAAGTGGGGAAGAAAACATTTCATATAAAAAGGCGATAGAAAAATTAAATAAAGAATTAGTAGAAAAGATAGGAAACGATAGAACTACAGGAAGACCAATAAATATCATTAATGAAAAGATTGAAAAATTAAAAGAAAATATAAATAAGATTAATGATGAAGAAGAAAAAGTAAGTGATTTAAAACAAGAAAAAGAATTAGTAAAAAAACAAATAGAAAAAATTGAAAATGAGCTTATAGATTTAAGAAAAGTAAAAGATATTAAATTACAAGAAAATGTAGAAAAAGAAAAGCTCGGCGTAAAAAAAGAATTACTAAAAGAATATGACGAAAAACTAGAAAAGTTAAATGAACAAGTTAAAGCTAAAGATAAGGACGTGCAAAAATCTTTAAATATAATTTTGTCAGTAATTTTTATTGTACTTTCTGCTATTGTATTTTATATCAATAAGTTAGCAGGATTACTAACTTTTGGAATTTTTATAGCTATATATTTGCCAGTAATACTTATAAGAAAAAATTCTAAAAACCAAGAAGAAAAGTTAAAGCAAAAGGAGATAAAAAATTTAAGGAAAAGTAAACTGGAAAAAGAAACAGAAATTGAAGAAACTGAAAAAACAATTTGTGACAATGTTAATAGAGAAATGATAGAAAATGTAAATAATACAGGCTTAAGGACATTAGATTTAAAAACAGTGGAAAATAGAATCGCTCAAGAAGAACAGAATTTAAGCAATTCTAAAATTCATTTAAATACAATTGAAATAGAAGAAAAAAGAATAGGGCAAGATTTAGAAAAGAAGGTAGAAATAGAAGAGGCTTTGGAAAAAACATTAGAAGAAAAAAATGATTTAGAAACAGAAGAAAGAAGAATAAAGCTTGCAAAAGAGATGTTAGAGCAAGCATATATAAAGATGAAAAATGAGATAACACCTAAATTTACATCAAATCTATCAAAAATTGCAAGCAAGATTTCAAATAATAAATATTCAAATATTAAATTTAATGATAATGATGGATTAACTGTAGAACTAGAAAATGGAGAATACGTAAAATGCGACAGATTAAGTACAGGAACTATTGAACAATTATATTTGGCATTACGCTTATCTGCATTTGAAGAAATAACTGAAGAAAAAATTCCAATTATATTAGACGAAGCATTTGCATATTACGATAATATTAGATTAGAAAACATCTTATCATATTTGAATAATTATTATACGGATAATCAAATACTAATTTTTACATGTACCGATAGAGAAAAGCAAATTTTAGACAGATTAAAAATTGAATATAATTTCATAAAACTATAGTAATATATACTGTTGCGCTTGAAAAACATAGCTAAACTGTGTATAATATATTAGTAAAATTTAAGGTAGAGGAGAAAATTATATGTTTCAAAAACTAGACGCCGTAGAAAAAAGATATGATGAGCTAACAGCAAAAATAAGTGATCCAGAGGTAATTGCAAATCAAAGCGAATGGCAAAAATATATGAAAGAACACGCATCATTAGTAGATATTGTTGAAAAATATAGAGAATATAAATTGGCAAAATCAAATTTTGAAGAAGCGAAAGAAATGCTAAATGATAAAGAATTAAAAGAATTAGCAGAACTAGAAATGGAGGAATTGAGAGTAAAAATTCCTAAACTAGAAGAAGAACTTAAAATATTATTAATTCCAAAAGATCCAGATGATGATAAAAACATAATCTGTGAAATTAGAGCCGGAGCAGGTGGAGATGAAGCAGCACTTTTTGCAGGTACTTTATATAGAATGTATTCAATGTATGCTGAAACAAAGCATTGGAAAATAGATGTGTTAAATGAAAACGAAACAGGACTTGGCGGATACAAAGAAATAACCTTTATGATAACAGGAAAAGGAGTATATAGTAGATTAAAGTTCGAAAGTGGAGTCCATAGAGTACAAAGGGTTCCAGACACAGAAAGTAGTGGTAGAATTCATACATCAACTGCGACAGTAGCAGTACTTCCTGTAGTAGAGGATGTAGAAATCGAAATAAATCCAGCAGATATTAAGATGGAAGTTTTTAGAGCTTCAGGTGCAGGAGGACAACATGTTAATAAAACTTCATCTGCAGTAAGATTAATTCATGAACCAACAGGAATAGTTGCAGAATGTCAAACAGAAAGATCACAAGTGCAAAACAGAGAATATGCAATGAAACTTTTAAAAACAAGATTATATGAAATTGAAAAAGAAAAAAGAGATTCTGAATTAGCTAATGAAAGAAAAAGTCAAGTAGGTACAGGTGATAGAAGCGAAAAAATAAGAACATATAATTATCCACAAGGCCGTATTACAGACCACAGAATAGGAATGAGTATATACCAAATGGAAAATTTCCTAAATGGCGGATTAGATGAAATGATAGATAACTTAATTGCAGCAGATAGAGCAGAAAAATTAAAAGGTGAAGAAGAGTAAATGACAATAAAATGTATATTACGCAAATATGTCAAAAATATTACAAAATTATAACAATTCTCTTGACTTTTTTGCAAAAATATAATATTCTAAGGGAGATAAAAAATAATAAAAAACGGAGGAACTTAACTTGGCTATCGGTGATATTATTGTAGGTATTGATATAGGCGCTTCCAAGGTCACTTCTGTTATAGGTGAGGTAAACAATTTTAATCAAATTGAAATTGTTGCTACCGCAGAATGTAAATGTCTTGGTATGAAAAAAGCAAAAATCACGGATGAAGAAGAGATAGCTTCTGCTATAAGAAAAACAATAACAGAGGTAGAGAATCAAGTAAATATAAAGATAAATTCAGCATATGTTACTATTTTTGGCAAATACATAACAATTGTGCAAAATAGCATAGTAAAAGAGGTAAAAGATAAATTTGCAGGAATAACTACACGAGATTTAAATTCAGCAATTGCACAAGTAAAAGATATTGATTTGCCAGAAGATAAAGTCATAGTTGATGTTATAACAAATGAATTTTATTTAGATAATGGTAAAGCTATAGATGACCCAGTAGGAGCACTAAGCTCAACCTTTACAGTAAAAGGACAAGTCATATTAGCAGAAAAAGAATTTGTAAGACAGCTATCAGCAATATTTAAAAAGGCTGGTATTGATATGGATGGTATTATACCAAATGTACTTGCAGAAAGACAATTAATTTTAGACAAAAATGAGCTTAATGATAATGTAATGATATTAGATATAGGCGCAGAAAACACAGATATAGGTATATTTAATAATTCTCATTTTATTTATACAAATACAATTCCATTAGGAGGAGATAACATTACAAATGATATTGCTCAAGTATTTAATGTTTCTGAAGAAGAAGCAGATAGATTAAAAAGACAATATGGTTTAGCATTAAGGTCATTTATAGATAATGATACAGATATTATTTTAAATACATATAAAGGCGAGGAAAGAGCGAAAACCATAAAAAGTTCTGAACTTGTTGCCGTAATTGAAGCAAGAATAGAAGAAATATTTACACTTGTAAACAATGCAATTACTTCAGAAGGTGTAAAAGGTAGTATTAACAATGTTATTCTTACAGGGCAAGGAATTACAAGCATTGCAAAAAGTGATGTAGTAGGGAAAATAATATTAAATATTCCTGTAAAAATGTCAACGGGAAGATTTATAAGCACAATACAACCATCTTACAGATCAAGTTATGCTTTAGTAAGATATATAGCTTCAAGACCTTTTACAAAAAATGTATCAAGTAATATTGATACAAAATCGAAAGACAATATTTTTAAAACACTAATGGAAAGAATAAAAGAATTCTTTTATTCCTAAAAATTAATTAAAAATTATAAAACAAAAAAAAGGAGGAAATATCATTATGATGGAAACAGAAAATGAAGAAAACAATTATATGATGGACGGCGCAGCAACTATAAAAGTAATAGGTGTAGGAGGAGCTGGAAATAATGCAGTAAACAGAATGATAGAATCAGGAATAAAAGGAGTAGAATTTATCGCAATAAATACAGATAGACAAGCATTGCAACTATCAAAAGCTGGAACAAAAATTCAAATTGGAGAAAAAATTACAAGAGGACTTGGCGCAGGAGCTAATCCAGATATCGGAGCACAAGCAGCAGAAGAAAGTAAAGCAGAAATTGCAGAAATCTTAAGAGGAGCTGACATGGTGTTCGTAACTGCTGGAATGGGTGGAGGAACAGGAACAGGTGCAGCCCCAATAGTTGCAGCAACAGCAAAAGAACTTGGAATTTTAACAATAAGTGTAGTAACAAAACCATTTACATTCGAAGGTAAAAAAAGACTAACCCAAGCTGAAAGAGGAATAGAAACTCTAAAAGGAAAAGTAGATACATTAGTCGTAATTCCAAATGATAAACTATTAAAAATCATTGATAGAAGAACATCTATAGTAGAAGCTTTCAAAATGGCAGATGATGTTTTAAGACAAGGTGTACAAGGTATATCAGACTTAATTTCAGTACCAGGATTAATCAACTTGGACTTTGCTGATGTAAAAACAGTAATGTTAAATACAGGAATGGCACATATGGGAATAGGTATTGCAAGTGGAGAAAACAGAGCAGAAGATGCTGCAAAACAAGCAATTCAAAGTCCATTACTTGAAACTTCAATAGAAGGAGCAAGAGGAGTAATTATAAACATTACAGGAGGTAATGATTTGGGATTACAAGAAGCAAATACAGCAGCAGAATTAGTTCAAAGAAGTGTAGACCCAGAAGCAAACATTATCTTTGGTGTAGTAACAGATGAATCTCTAGGAGATGAAATCGTAATTACAGTTATTGCTACAGGATTTGAAAAAGAACAAGATAATATATCAAGCATTGGTGTTGAAAATTTAGTAAATAACACATGGAATAAAAAAATAAATTCAATACCAACAGCAAAAGATTCTAAAGATTTGCAAAATGATTTAGATATTCCATCTTTCTTAAGAAAAAAAGGGAATAAAGTTTAAAAATAAGAAAATATAAAAATATATAAAAGAAATAATCTATAAAAGTAGATTATTTCTTTTTTTTGCATACAAGAAAAGACAAATTTTTAAAATTATGTGTAATAAAATATAACAACATAAAGTTAGAAAAATAAATAAGGGAGGTGGTTGACAGTACGGAGGTAACTACAGTTTATATAGATATTATCTTTCTAGAAAATTTGTTTATGAATTTTATAATACTATTCGCAACACAAACTATATTAAAGAGCAATATAAAAATTATAAGGACATTTATTGCAAGTATACTTGGAGGAATATATGCAATTTTAATGTATATGTCTGAAATTAGAATATATTCAAATATTTGCTTAAAAATAATATTATCACTTGCAATGGTCGAAATAGCTTTTAATCCCAAAAGTATAAAATCATTTTTTAAATACTTAGTTATTTTCTACTTAACCTCCTTTACTTTTGGAGGAGTAGCATTTGCACTAATTTATTTTGTTAGTCCAGAAAATGTTGTATTCAACAATGGAAGATTAGTTGGTACGTATCCTATAAAAATGATTTTATTAGGTGGAATTCTTGGTTTTATAATCATCGTAAGCTCTTTCAAAAATATAAAGAAAAAAATTAGTAAAACAGATATGTTATGTAATATAAAAATAACAATAGAAAATAAAAGCAAAAGCTTAATATCAATAGTAGATACAGGAAATTTTTTAAAGGATCCTATTTCGAAAGCTCCTGTAATAGTAGTAAACAGTCAAAGTTTAACAGGCATATTACCTGGAGAAATTTTAGATAATATCAAAGACATTATTAATGGTGCAAACGTAAATATAGGACAATATATAAAAAAAATCAGGATAATACCATTTTCTTCTCTAGGCAAAGAAAATGGACTACTACTTGGAATTAAATCAGATATATCAGTAATAAATTATCAGGATAATGTAATTATTATTAAAGACGCCATTATAGGGATTTACCCGGGTATATTAAATAAAGAAAACAAATATCAAGCCTTAGTAGGAATAGAAGCGCTAGAGAGTAAAGGAGAAAAGGAAAATGAATATTTTGAATATATTAAAAAATAAAATAAATACAATATATGCTAAATATATGAATAATGGGGAAATAGAGAATTTACCGATATTCTATATAGCAGGTAGCCAAACTTTGCCACCACCACTTCTGCCGGAAGAGGAAAATGAGGCTCTGCATAGATTAGCCGAAAACGATTTAGAGGCAAGACAAACTTTAGTAGAACACAACTTAAGACTAGTAGTTTACATTGCAAAAAAATTTGAAAACACAGGTGTTGGAATAGAAGACCTTATATCAATAGGAACAATTCGGGCTTATGAAGGCAATAAACACTTTCAATGCTGATAAGAATATTAAACTAGCAACATATGCATCAAGATGCATAGAAAATGAAATATTAATGTATTTAAGAAGAAATACAAGAACAAAAGGAGAGATTTCCATAGATGAACCTTTAAATCAAGATGGAGATGGCAATGAGCTATTATTATCAGATATTTTAGGAACAGAGCCAGATATAACCTCAAGAAGAATAGAAGATGAAGTAGACAAAACACTATTAAAAACAGCAATTATGAAATTGAATGATAGAGAAAAAAACATTATGGAATTAAGATTTGGATTCATAAGTGGAAAGGAGAAAACGCAAAAGGAAGTAGCAGATATGCTAGGAATTTCCCAAAGCTATATATCAAGATTAGAAAAGAAAATCATGAACAAAATGAAAAAAGACATTGTAAGTAAAACCGGATAGTCCCCATTGACACAAAAAGCCATAAAATGGAATATAATATGTGTATAAAGATTATTGCACGATCATGAACTAGCAAAAAATTTACAAATTAAATAAAATTTACAAATTAAATAAAATTTCTGTTGAAAAAAATTAGTATTTATTGTAAAATATAAATATATTTGTAAATGAAAGAAGTGGTGTAAATGAAAATATATGATAAAGATATATATAGAAAACAAGAAGGAATGAAAAATACAATTATAATAATTGTTGTATTCTTAATTGGTTTTATAGCAGGATATTTTGCATCAACTTTAGGTATTGTAGGAAATAGTACAAATACTCTTACAAATGATATAGAAACAAATATAGTGCAAAGTGTATCATTAAAATAGAAAAATAAAATTAAGGGCGAGCAAATAATGTTCGCCTTTTAAATTGCAAATTTAACGATTTTATAATATAATACATGTGAAATTTATTTTACGTAGGAGGACAAATGGGAAAATATAGAGTAAATATTAATAATTTAGATTGTGCAAATTGTGCAAAAGAAGTAGAAAAAAATTTAAATAAAGATAATAGATTACAAAATGTTATAGTAAATTTTGCAAAATCTACTATAACGTATGAAGCAGCAGAAGAATTAAATATAACAGAATTAAATAAAATGGTAAAATTAGTAGAGCCTGAAGCTAGTGTTTCAAAAGATGAGATTAAAAAACCAAAAGAATTCCATGTATGGTTATTAGCAGTATCAACTCTGATAGGTATATTGGGAGTATATGTTAAAATAAATCCAATTATTAACAATATATTAATAATAGTAGCATATATACTTTTACTTTATAGAACATTTTTAAATGCTTGCAAGATGCTTGTTAGAAGTAGAACTGTGAATGAAAATGCGCTAATTACTATTTCATGTGTGGGAGCTTATATAATAGGCGAGCCAGCAGAAGGTCTAATGGTTATAATTCTATATACAATAGGAAAAATCCTAGAAGAAAAAGCGATAAATAATTCAAGAAAATCTATCAAAAGTTTGATTGACATAAAACAAGATTATGCAAATAAAAAAGTTAAAAATGGTTTAGAAAAAATTAATGTAGAAGATATAAAAATTGGAGATATATTAATAATAAAACAAGGAGAAAAAATTCCGGTTGATGGAAAAGTTATAAAAGGGAAAACAATCTTAGATGTATCGGCTCTAACAGGGGAAAGCGAAGCAAAAGAGATTGCAGAAAATGATGAGGTCTTATCTGGTTCAATTAATCTTGGAGACATTATTGAAATAGAGGTAATAAAGTTATTCCAAGACTCAACAGTTGCTAAAATTTTGGACTTACTTGATGAAGCGACAGATAAAAAGGCAAAAAGAGAGACATATATATCAAAAATTACGAGAATCTATACTCCGGTAGTATTATTACTTGCAATAGCTATTGCTATATTAGGACCAATGATAATGAATATAACTAAAACAGAAGGAATATATAGAGGTTTAACATTTTTGGTAATATCGTGTCCGTGCGCAATTGCAATATCGGTACCACTTTCATATTTTACAGCAATAGGAGTTGCATCTAGAAAAGGCATATTAATAAAAGGTAGCAATTATCTTGATGCTTTAAAGGATGTAAATAAAATAGTTTTTGATAAAACAGGCACATTAACAGAAGGCTCATTTGAAGTAGCAAATATTGATATTTTTGATGATAGTTATACAAAAGAAGAGGTAATCGATATATTAGTAAAAGGAGAAGCATTATCAAATCACCCTATTGCAAAATCTATATTAAAACTTACAGGAGATGAAATATCTTCAAATGATGTAGAAAACTTTAAAGAAGTATCAGGGAAAGGAATAAGCTATACTTTATATGGAAAAGAAATAAAGATAGGGAATAAAAATATTTGCGACTGTGATAAAGATGCGGTGCTTCATTTAAGCATAGATAATAAGCATATAGCATCAATTACAATAAATGATGGAATAAAAAATAATGCATATAATGCAATTAAAGATTTAAAAAGTGCTGGAATTGAAACATATATGTTTACAGGAGATAAAAAAGAGGTAGCAGAAAATATAGGTAAAAAACTTGGAATTGATAACATAGTTTCTGAAATGCTTCCAACAGATAAATATAAAAATTATGAAAAAATAGCAAATGAAAATGATGTAATAGCTTTTGTAGGAGATGGAATAAATGATGCGCCAACTCTAAAAAGGGCAGAAGTAGGAATAGCAATGGGGGGGCTAGGAACAGAAGCGGCAATAGAAGCAGCAGATATTGTTTTAATGTCAGATGACCTATCAAAAATACCTACAGCAATAGATGTTGCAAAATATACTAATCGTATTATAAAACAAAATTTAGGATTTGCTGTTTCAATCAAAATTGCAATTTTAATATTAAGCAGTTTAGGGTTAGTAAATATGTGGTTTGCTGTGTTTGCAGATACAGGACTTACACTTTTAGCAATATTAAATACTTTAAAAATAATCAAGAAATTTCAATAAACTGGTTGAAAACAGTGCACAAATTTGCTATACTAATGTTCATGAAATTAATTAGGAGCGATGGAGTAATTATTTTTTTAAAACAAATTCTAAGCTTTAGAAAGGAAAGGTCAATATAAATGAAGAAAGATGAAAAAACAAAAGAAAAAAGAAAAAAAGGTAGAGGAAGAAAAATATTATTAATAATACTAATATTAATGATAGTATTAGGTATAGTAGTCGCAAAAAGAGTAAATGACTTAGACGGAAATTGGATAGCATTAATATTAGGTCATAATAAAAACACTTTAAAAAATTTGGATGAAATACAAGTTTTGATTATGGGTGAAAGTACAGGAATGTCAGACACAATAATAGTTGCAAAATATAATCCTAAAACACAAGAATCATCACTATTGTCAATTCCTAGAGACACATTCATAGGAGACAATAAATCAAAAGCAAAATATTATCATAAAATAAATTCATTATATTCTAATGGAGAAACTCCAGAAAAAACTATGGAGGCAGTAAATAAAATTACAGGTCTAAATATTAAAAAGTATATTTTAGTAGACACAAAGGCATTACGAGAATTAGTGGATATTATTGGTGGAGTTTATTTCGAAGTCCCAATTGATATGTCCTATGATGATGGTGGACAAGACTTACATATTCACCTAAAAAAAGGATATCAGTTACTTACAGGAGATCAAGCCGAACAAGTAGCAAGATTTAGACACAACAATAATGGAAGTACATATCCTTATGAATATGGAATTGAAGATTATGGAAGAATGAAGACACAAAGAAACCTTATAATTGCAATTGTAAAACAAACGATCAAAGCAAAGAACATTAAAGAAATCGGAAATATTACAGACACTATGAAAAATAATGTAAAAACAAACATAGATTTTTCAGTAATAAAAGACTATATCCCTTATGCAATAAATATAAACTTAGATGCTATTCAAACGGCACAATTACCAGGCAAATCAGAAAAAGTAAATGGAATATGGTTTTTCTTCCACGATGCTAAAGAAACTGAAGAAATTGTAGATAAGCTATTTAGAAATGTACTTACAGAAGAAGTAGCAACCAATGTTTAAAGAAATAAGTAAGGAAGTGTAAAATACATTCCACTTGCATTTGCTCGGATAGATTAAGGTAGCCTAACCTTGTTGTATGAAGAAAGTCAATTTTCATATACAATAAAAAATACAGCTCCATTTGTGATGGAGCTGTAAATAAAGATATTTCTATATATTTTTAATTTTCGCTAAACGTTTTTTCTTTTTAAAATTATTATTAATCTTTATAAATCCAATTATTAATATTATTACTATAAATACAATAATAAATTTGATTACAACATGTGAGGATTGTACTTCATTATTTGCAAGAAGATTTGCAGAATAAGTTATACCATCTACAGTATAATGGACGGTTCCTATAATAGAATTTTTTGCAATAGGAGCTTTTAAATCAGCAGTTATTTCTATTTCTGGTTTTATTAAAACATTTAAGCTTTGTGCTTTAACAGTTGCAGATATATCGTCATCAATAATTAAATCTAATTTTTTTGTATCTTTAGTAGCATTACTGATAGTTACTGTCTCTATTACACTATATTTTTTCGCAATTTGTTTTAATGAATATGATGAATAACCATAATCAAACAAATTCTTTGTATCTATATATCTAGCACTTAGTCCATCTATTGTTTGACCAGCACCAAGAACGACTGAGATAAAATTCAATCCTTCTTTTTCAGAAGATGCCATTAAGCAATAAGCTGCTGGTGTAGTAAAACCAGTTTTAATACCTGTTGCATATTTGTAATAGTAGTTATCAGAACGATTGTTACTATTACTAACTAAAAGTTCATTAGTAGTAGTAAAAATCCTATCGTCTTTAGGGTATTTATTAGTTGCAGAAAGTTGATAGAAAGTTTTTCTTACAAGCTCTCTAAATTTTTCGTTTTGCATTGCATATCTTCCAATTAAAGATAAATCATAAGCAGAAGAATAATGATTTTCATCATGAGCTCCACTAGGATTTGTAAAATTACTATCAACACAACCTAACTCTTTAGCTTTTTTATTCATAAGAATTGCAAAATCTTCTAAACTGCCAGAAACATGTTCTGCAAGAACATGAGAGGCATCATTTGAAGAAGATACCATAATTAAATTCAATAACTGTTCAACAGTAAGTTCTTCACCAATTTGCAAGTTTGCAGTGACATAACCAAAACCAACTTTCATTACTGCATCATAGCTAACCGTACAAATTTCTTCTAAATTACAATTCTCTAATACAATAATTGCAGTAAGAACTTTAGTAAGACTTGCTGGATACATTTTTTCGTGAATATTTTTCTCATACAAAATTCTACCAGAATCTTGATCTATCAAAATCGCGGAAGGAGAATAAATATTAATTTCATCGTTTTCGGCATGTACGAAATTGCAAATGCTGATAAACACTAATGATAAAACTATAATAAAAGTACATTTTTTATACATCTTAGTTCACCTCAATAATAATTATACAGAAAAATCGACAAAAAACAATATTTTTAAGGAGGAAATATGAAAAAAATAATTTATATAATAATAATTACATTGATAATTGTAGGTTTAATTTATACAAAAATAAAAGAAAATAAATATGAGGAAATAAAAATAGAAGAAACAAATATTAATAACATAGAGGAGAAAGAGAACGAATTAATTAAAATACATATTGCAGGGGCAGTAATTTTGCCAGGAGTAATAGAACTAAATGAAGGTTCAAGGATTACAGATGCAATAGAGATGGCAGGAGGATTAGCAGAAGAAGCGAACATAAGAAAAATAAATTTAGCAAAGAAAATAGAAGATGGAGAAAAAATATATATACCATATATTGGAGAGGATATATCAGACATAATAGATGAAGAAATAGACATAAGTAATGCAAATAGCAAAGTAAATATAAATACAGCAACTCAAACAGAATTAGAACTCCTTACGGGAATAGGCCCATCAACAGCATTAAAAATAATACAATACAGAAAAGCAAATGGCAAATTCAAAAATATAGAAGAAATAAAAAATATAGATGGAATAGGAGAAGCAAAATTTGAAAAAATAAAAGATGATATATGTATTTAAAATTAAAAAATGAAAAAAGTACTAAAAGATGAGGAATAAGTATAAACAACAATCCTTTTGGAAATAATTAGACTAATAATTATTTCTAGAAGGAGGTTTTTTAATTTGATAAAAAAGGTAGAAATCGCATCAGTAAATACTGGGAAATTGCCTGTACTATCAAATAAAGAAAAAAACGAATTATTAATAAAAATAAAAGAAGGAGATAAAGAAGCACGAGAAAAATTTATATCACGGAAACTTAAGATTAGTTTTAAGTGTAATACAAAAGTTTCGGAGGACGTGGAGAAAATGCAGATGACTTATTTCAAGTAGGATGTGTGCGGACTAATGAAGGCAATAGATAATTTTGACATATCACTAAATGTTCAATTTAGCACATATGCCGTGCCAATGATAATAGGAGAAATACGAAGATATTTAAGAGATAACAACCCAATAAGAGTAAGTAGATCTATGAGAGATATTGCATACAAAGCTCTTCAAGCAAAAGAAAGATTAACAAAAGAAAAAAATAGAGAGCCAACAGTAGAAGAAATTGCAAATGTAATTGATATTCCAAAAGAAGAAATAGTAATTAGCTTAGATGCAATCCAAGATCCAATATCATTGCAAGAACCAGTATATAATGACGGAACAGAAAGTATATATGTAATGGACCAAGTAAAAGATACTAAAAATCTAGATGAATTATGGGCTGAAAACATAACTATCGCAGAGGCAATGAAAAAGCTAAATCCAAGAGAGAAAAATATAATTGCAAGAAGATTTTTCGAAGGAAGAACACAAATGGAAGTAGCAGAAGAAATTGGGATATCACAAGCGCAAGTATCGAGACTAGAAAAAAGTGCAATTAATAGAATAAAAAAGATGTATCAATAGAAAAATTAAATTTCTACTAATATTACATCGTCTCCAATACACTTAATCTTTTCCCAAGGAATCACAATATCATTAGAAGAAGCAAAGACACTAAAAAGCTTTGAACTACCAGGAACAATTATAGAGGTAATAGTACCTGAATTTAAATCTGCTGTTACATCTTGAACAAATCCTAAACGTTTAGCATCGGTAATATTAATAACTTCTTTGTGCTTAAAATCTAATCCCTTACTTCCCATAAAAACTCCATCTAAAATTTTAATAATACAATATATGTTCTAGTTTAAAAATTATTCATTATTCATTGGACAATCACAGCCACTGTTATTGCGAAAAAAATAGTATATAGTGGCGTCCTTTGTGTGTCCTGTACCCAAAACATTACTACAAAAAAACAGTGAAAAATCTGTTAATGTTAAGACCACAACTTTCAAATTAGTAGCTCCACGTGTCGGTTGCACTTTTGTTTTCGTGCTTTAGCCTAAGAAAAGAAAATGCCCAACCGACAGCAAGATGGAGCGGATTATATGTTAATTAGTCTGAACTATAAAAAAATCTCTAAATTTTTTTGCAAAAACTGTGTCAATGATTTTTGAAAATGTCCCAAAAAATTTTAAACATAAGCCCTAAAAATCTAATTTTTTAGGGTTAGTTTTTTGGGTCAGGGTACTTGAGTGA
>SFKP01000016.1 GCA_004553715.1 Clostridiales bacterium | reverse complement strand
AAAAATAAACTCCTTTCATATTTCGCTATATTATATGAAAGGAGTCTGTTCTTTGTGAATACATAAATTGTGCCAATATTCCCCGTCCCCACTGGCATATTTCGCTATATTATATGAAAGAAGTCTGTCCTTTGTGAATACATAAATTGTGCCAATATTCCCCGTCCCTAATGGCACCTAATTATCCAATTAAAAAATGTCAAAATTGTGGAATGTATTTTATTCCAAATACGAAAACTGACGAGGTTTATTGTGATTATCCAAAAGAAAATTTAAAACCTTGTAGAGAACTAGGGGCTTTCCAATCTTATACTGAAAGATTGAAAAATAATAAGGCTATGGGTGAATATAGAAGAACATATCAACAAAAATTTATGCAAGTTAAGAAAGATAAAAATAAAGCTAAAAACTTTGAAAAATGGAAAAAACAAGCTAAAGACAAAATTAATGATATGAAAAAAGGCAAACTTACTGAAAAGGAAGTATATGAGTGGATTCTAAAAAATAAATAAAATATTTGAAAAAACGATTAGCATTGACAAAAGTCAGTCTAACCGTTTTTTTATATGCAATCTTTTTATTTTTGCACTCTTTGAAATCCTAAAGTTTTTAAATATTCAATTACCTTGTTTTGATAATCATAGCAATCTTCCGATTCATTTTTTAATTTCTCCATATCTTTAATAGCCTCATTAAATGTATTTTGAACTTCAATTGAATCTTCATTTTCAAACCATAATTGATTTGACCAATTCTCATAATGTATATTTAAAATGTATGCTTTTGAATTATTCATATTTACCTCTCTTTCTTGCAAATCAAATGATATGCATATTTAAAATTTATTTTAATTTAGTGCCACCTTTTAAGCTTTTCATAGATACACCTGATAGTATATTACTATCAAAAGAATATGTTATATTTTTTTCTTCTCTGTTTCTTTTTAAAGCAAGGTCTATTAATTCATCTAATAATTTTGTATAATTTAAATCTGTAGCTTTCCATAAATGAAATGATAATGATCCAGGAATTGTATTTACCTCATTTACAAATATTTCATTGGTATCATTATCTATCATAAAATCTATACGAATAACACCTGAACATCCTAGAACATCAAATGTTTTTAATGCTAATTCTTGTATTCTTTCTTTAACATTTTTATCTATATTTGCAGGAAGTCTTAATACTGAAGCATTCATAGATTTCATAGCACCTGTCTTTTTTCCCCCAGATATATATTTATCTTTATAGCTCAATATCTCATCTGTTTTAACTGGCTCTTCACATTCAGATGCTTTCGCAAATTCATAATCTCCTACAACTGAACAGTTGATTTCCTTTAAGTTTTTAATTGCTCTTTCAACAAGTACCTTTCTTGAATAAGCAAATGCATTTTCTATTGCATCTTTTAGTTCTTCTTGATTTTTAGCAATTTTAATTCCTACACTAGAGCCTAAATTTATAGGTTTAACTATTACAGGATAAGAAAATTTTGTTTCAATTTCTTTTATAGTATTGTCTGAATCTTCATTATAATCTTTTGCACTTATACATTTGCATTCTAATATAGGAATATCATTATCCTTTAAAACACATTTGCAAACATATTTATCCATACCAACACTAGAAGATATAACATCACATCCAACATATGGAAGATTAAACATTTTTAGAAATCCTTGTAAAGTTCCATCTTCAACATTTGTTCCATGTACAATTGGAAATGCAATATCAATATAATCATATACATCATTTTGATAAATTTTTTTATCACATCTTAACAATACAACTTTATTATCTTTTTGAGCAAGTATAATTTGAATACTATTTTTTAATAAATTATCAATATCTTTATAATTAGATATATTTCCTATTAAATCTCCACAATACATTTTATTGTCCTTTGTAATATATATAGGAACAATATCATATTTGTCTTTATCCATATTTTCAATTGCTTGAATAGCAGTAATTATAGAAACTTCATGTTCAACACTTTTTCCCCCAAAAAATACTCCAACTTTAATTTTCATAATTTATTCATATCCTTTCTTATAAATTATAATTATCTGGCAAATCATTCTCTAATAAAACAGTAATTTTATCATTTAATCCAAAGTTTGTAATTTGCATAACTGCCTCTTGTGGACTATTTACCATAAAAATTTTATCATTATTATATTTCTTTGAGTTTATTCCATTTAAAACATATTTAGATATTGTGCTATTTACTAAAAATATATAATCACAAACATCACACATATATTCTCCAAACTCAAAATTATACTTTTCTTCATCTCCACCCAATTCTATCAATCCTGGAGTAACAATTATCTTCGTTCCATCAAATTCTGAAAGTGTATCTATTGCAGATTTAGAACTTACAGGATTCGAATTGTATGCGTCATCAATTATATTGAGATTTCCTTTAGAAATTAATTGTAGTCTATGTTCCACACTTTTAAATTCCCTAACTCGAGGAACTAATCTATCTAAAGGTATTTCTAAATAATTTGCTACTGCAATTGCTCCTGTGATATTAACAATATTGTGTCTTCCTATCAGCTTAGTTTTAAAATCAACATTATTTATTGAAAAAGATAATCCTTGAGATGATGATTTTAAATTATAAGCATTATAATCTAATTTTTCATTGTTTGTTTAGCAAGATACTCATTATCATAATTTAAAAAAGTTATTCCACCATTTTTATTAACTGAATCATACAATTCAAATTTTGTTTTAATTATATTTTCAATTGTTTTAAAACTTTCTAAATGCTGTGGTCCAATAGAAGTTATAACTCCAAATTTAGGGTTTACAATATCACATATTTCTTTTATATCTCCTATTTTTGTTGCTCCCATTTCACACACAAAAATTTGATGAATAGGTTTTAGTTCTTCCCTTATTGTTTTAACTACTCCCATTGTGGTATTATAATTTTTAGGTGTAGTTAAAACTTCATACTTTGCACTTAATGTTTTTACCAAAAAATTTTTAACACTTGTTTTACCATAGCTTCCTGTTACTCCTATGACAATTAAATTTGGCATATTTTTCAATATTTTTTTTGCATCATTAATATAGTGTTTTCTAATTCCGTATTCTATTGGGTAATTGATTATATTGGCAATAATGCATAAGCCAAATGCTATTATATTTAATACTCCAAAAGTTATATAATTATTACTAATTATACAAATAATTGTAATTAAAATGGCTTGAGTTATAAACATTCTAATTACTCTATTTGTAAATTTTAGTGGTATTTTTGCTTTGCTTTTTGGTAAATTAGCTAAAATTGAAATTGCCAAAATTATTATAGAGATTATCCTTGCTATATTATTATTAAATAATAATATCAATGTTGGTATTATTATATTAATACTTCTTAATAAAATTTTTTTGATATTTACTTTCATCCAATTTCCATATTTTTTTAAAAAATATGAATTTAATTGAAACATATGCATATAAAACAATAATAGTAAAATCAGGTTGGCAATTAACTCTATTTTAATTATTATTTCCATCGTTTCCTCCAGTTAAGAAATTTGCAATTACTATGTTTACATATGAAGGATTTTCTAAAAAAACATAATGAGAACATCCTTTTATTTTAACAAGTCCTGCATCTGGAATCATTTGTTCCATTATTTCAGCATCAGTTATTGGAGTTGCTGTATCGTTTTCTCCCCATATTAGTAAAGTAGGTACTTTAATGGTTGGTAAAAAGCATCTAACATCCTCATTAATTAATTTTACCATTGTTTCTCTCATTATTGGACTAGCATCTTTATAATCGGCAGATCCAAAATGATTTTTCACTTTATCTAAAAGATTTGGAAAAATGCTTTTTATTGGTTTGATTTGTGCGAATTTTTTACAAAATTTAAATGTTTTTATTTTAACTATTTGTGTTATTGTCTTTTTATGAACAATACCTGCACTTCCAATTAATATAATTTTATTTACTTTAAACCCCAAATCGTTTTTGCTCATTAATTTTATAATTATTCTTCCACCATTAGAATGCCCTATTAAATCTAATTCATTGATATTTTGAGATTTTATAAATTTAATTATAAATGTAATATAATCATCTAAATTCCAACTTTTTGGTGGCTCATTAGATTCTCCAAATCCCGGCATATCTAGACATAAAACATTAGCATATGTAGATATTGAATTTAGCAATGTAGTATAAGTATTTATAACAGTTCCCCATCCAGGAATAATAAGAACAGTCTTTCCCGAACCTTTCTTTATATAATTAATCTTTAAATTATCTATATATGTTTCTATTTTAGTCACTTCCCATCTTTGTAAATTTAACAATTCTTATAAATTTATATTATTTTTATAGCATATATCTTATTATGATTTATCTTTCGAAATCTTCAGAGTAGCCCCAATTATATGTTGCTAATTTAGTACCAATATCAGATTTATGTTCTTTTAATTTTTCAATAAATTCTTTAAATGAAATTATTGAAGGTATTTTATCCATTTCAAGAACACCTTTATAGATTGCTGGTTTCTTTTTATAGTAGCCCCATGATCTATTTCCATAATCATAATGCCATACTTCAGATGGCAAATTAGTAAATCCTGCTTCAATCATTATATTATATAATAATCTACGATTGTCTCTCACAAGTCCATCCGAATTTTCTTTTTCATATGAAGCTGTATTAGTCAAATCAGAAAAATCATCAAATCCTATTCCAAAGTCTAAGTCCTTACCAGTTACTAAATCTGTTATAGTTAAATCAACTGAGCCTCCTGTAGTATGTAATGGTGGTAACACTTCATTTTTATTTGGTATAGAAACATAATTACTTATTATTCTCTCTTGCTCTTCTGGTGATAAATCTTCCAATTTGAACTGCTTAATTATTTCTGGTTTATATGCATAATAAAGTTCATTTTGAAGACTCCATGTTCTATATATATCCCATATTCTAAAAGCTAAACCTTGTGGTAATATAGTACAAGCAATTAACAATCTTTCTAATACTTCTTTCCTAATTAGACTTTTTTTAATCGCATTTTGCATACCAAGTTTTGGATATTGCAAATCAACTATTATTTTAGTTTCTTTACCAAGTTTTACAATGTTAGGAATTTCAACAAAAGGAGAATCAATAAATTCATGTTCTTCCCACATATTTAATGTTTCTATTTCAGGTATTCTTCTGTTAAATAAATCATCTAAATTATTACTTTTAACCATAGCTAAAATCTCCTTATCAACTAAGTTCACACTATTTTTTATACCAATTTTTTTTGGTTTCTATAAAATATATTATCTAGTAAATTTTAGTGTTAACTTTATTTATATTCTATTATACAAAATATTCCATTGTCTAATATAATATAACTTTTCTGCTTATCTGTCAATTGTAATCATGGGGTATTTTGATAAAAATTTATTATTTATCTTTCCATTTCCAAATCTTTTTCTCTTTCTTCTCGCTTAATTTGTTCTTCTGCATCTAAATAAGTTCTTGTTTCTTTTTCAAAATCTCTAATTAAAGTATCTCCTGTACCCATATCAAAATTTACACAGATCCATTCTATAAATTTATGGATAGTTTCTCTAAATTTGTCTATAACCTTATGCAAATAGCCATTTTCTTTTTCTAATTTATTAATTCTATATTCGTATTTCCATTCTAAATTATCTTCTTTTTGTTGATATTCAGCCTTAATATTATCTACTTGTTTATGCAAATCTCTGTTGTCAGCCATAATCTTATTTCTTTCTTTTTGATATTTCTCTGCTTCTTCTACCATTTTAGCTTGTCTTAATAATTGTTGGTACATTAATAAATTATTTTGATATAATTTGTTTATTAAATCATTTTTTGGTTTTATAATATCTTCTAAAATTTTTTCATCTCTTTTCTTTGACCATCTAACCATCTTTATATCATCTATTTCTGGAACCTCTGATAATTCTAGTTTCATATTTTGTAATTTTTCCTTTGTTTCATCAAAATTAGTTAGTTCTTTATATTCTTTAATGTCAATATGAACTCTACCTGTTTCTTCTTTTGGTATACCTCTTTCTAATTCAAAATTGTGTGAACTCATATATTGATAAAAGGCGTCTTGTAATCTTCTATAACTATTCTTTTCTTTCCAAAATTCGCTACAAGCAAGTTTATCAATGTTATTTCCTTTTTTATCTGTAGTATGAACAACAGGCAAAAAAATTAAGTGCATATGTGGAGTTTCCTCGTCCATATGCACTTTTGCAGACATTATATATTGTTCACCTAAATTTTTATATTCAGCCACAAAATTGTATGCTGTTTCAAAGTATCTTTTTGTTTCTTCTTCGCCTATTTCTTCAAAGAATTGTTTATCAGAAGTAATAATATATTCACAAGCAATATTACTAACTGTTTTTATTTGACCTTTTAATTTATATCTTTCTTTCATCATATCAAATTCTTTGTCATTTTTCCTTATCTATATTATCATTTGAATAATTTTTATTTCTTCTTTCGTTGTGTCTGTATATTCCTTTTAAATTTTCTCTTTTGTATTTTGTGTTTCTAATAATCGCAAAACTCATCTCTAAAACCTCCTTCTAAATTTTTAGCCGATTTTTTCGGCTCATATAATGGTCGATAGCTTGGCTATCGTAAGGGGTAATACAAGCAAAATGCAAGGTGTTATTATAGTAACTACTATAAGTTTAGTAACTGCTCCTACACCTCGCATTTTTACTTTGTATTGTAACACACTACAACACTTTTTTACGCTATTGCTAAAAAGTGTCAGTGTGGCAGGAGTTCCTGCACCCAAAAAACTAAAAATAGCTTTACTACATTTTTAGTTTTCCCATAAAAATATAACAAGTATATTTTTATGCTTAACCATAATTTGCTATCTGCAATTTATGGTTAAGAGAGCCAAGAAAAACATATTACATATTTTTTCTTAGGCTCTGTTTGAAACCTATTCGGTTTCAAACTTGCAAAATAAAAGTATAGGTTTTACTTATAACAAAACCTACACTTTATATTTTGCTTTATAGCATATCTACGATGTAAAATTATTATTTGCATATAGACTATTCCAATCAAAGCCTTCTTTATCATAATCTCGTTGTTCATAATTGCAAAGCCTTTTATTATTAGTATTTTTATATTTATTTATATTATATTTATTTATATTATATTTATTATCCTTAAACTTTTCGCGGGTAGTGTATTGAAGTTTTGTTGGGGAGGGTATTAAACTTTTGTTAAATAGGGTATTTAACTTTTCTTTAATAGGTATTAGTTTTCTAATATCTACTTCTTTACTATTTTCTTTATATACCATTTCAATATTTATATAACCTTTATCTTTTAATGAATTTACTAGCTTTGATACTTGTGTTACTGATATATTTAAAAGTTCGCTTATAGTTTTATTGGTACAAAAGCAATATTGTTTTTCTTGACTTAAAAATATTACAAGTGAATATATATTTTTTTCTTTATCACTTAAATTCTTATCTGTTAATATTTCTATTGGAATCCATAATCCTTTTAAATTTAAATTTGCCATTACAAACCCTCCTCTCTTTCAAATTCGTTCGCCTTATTTGGGCTTTATTTCCATTTTTATTGTACAAGTAATATAAGTTTATATCTTAAAAATGTAGATAAAAAATTTCCATAAAAAAAATCGCCTTAGACTTTTTCATCTAAAACGACTTTTTTATTTTTAAATTGTCCAGACGTCTGGATAATTCAATTACATATTTACTTTTTCTAATTGTGCAACCGCGGTTGCACAATTTTCTCGACACGCTCGAGAAAAATTATTCCTCATTATCTTGCTGTTTTTCTATTTCTTCAATATCTTTAATATGCAATTCTATTTCTTCTGCTTTTGGTAATTGTGATTGTAAATATTCTGGTATATCTTGTAATAACTTATATTCGCTAACACCTACTGGTTTATTAATATCTTTTAGTGCATATTCTGCTACTAATTTATCTTTATCTTGACATAGTATAATTCCTATTGTTGGATTATCTCCATCTTTTCTTAATATATCATCTACTGCTGATAAATAAAAATTCAATTGTCCTGCATCTATTGGTAAAAATTCTCTTGCCTTTAATTCTACAACAATATAACATCTTAATTCTAAATGATAGAATAATAAATCTATAAAATACTCTTTATCACTAACTGTTAATTTATATTGATTTCCTACAAAAGCAAAACCTGTTCCGTAATTCTAATAAAACGTTTTTAATCTTTGTTATCATTGCTTCTTCAATTTCTTTTTCTTTAACTTGACCTTTTAATGCTATAAAATCAAAAATATATGGATCCTTCAAAGTTTGCAAAGCTAAATCACTTTGAATATCTGGTAAAGTATTTTCAAAATTTGTTGTTTTATCTGCTATTGCTTGTCTTTCATATAATTTGTTTTTTATTTGATTCTTTAAAATATTAGTAGACCAGCCATTTTTTATAGTTTGGCTAATATACCATTTTCTTTCTTCTACATCTTTTACTTTATCCATTAGAATAACATTATGATACCAAGTAATTTTTGCAAGAACTTCTTGCAAAAATTTTTCATCTTGATATTCATCAGCAAACTTTCTCATATATCTAATATTTCTAGGCGAAAATCCTTTAATATCTGGAAATTCAAGTTTTAAGTCTATTGCTAAATTATCTACAAATTTATTTCCCCATTTTATATTATTAGATATTATTTTTCCTATATTCCAATACATATATATCATTTCTACATTTACTACTTGCATTGCTCTATATTGTGATTTTAGAATTTCATTTTTTATACTTGAAAGAATTTCTTTATATTCATTAATATCGATTATTTCATTTGACATATTTATTTCTCCATTCTTTAAATTTTGCAAGAACCTCTTGCAAAATTTATTATAACATTTATTTCCAAATTTTTCATTAAAAATCTAAAAAAAGTTAAATTCACATTATCAATTGGTCAGACACATCTGACCAATTTTATATTTCATTGATAAATAACTTCATTTAAAACGATTTCTTCTGCTCTATTTCTAATATTATTCATTCTTGCAACCCATTCTAATTGATTATTTGCTTTTAATTCTTCAGTTATATTTTCTTTCTCTGCGATTTGTTTTATTAAAATATCTAACTTTTCTTTACATTCATCTTCAATATCTAGTAAATAACTTTTTAATTCATTACTTAATAACATTTCTGTATATTCTGGTATTTTGTATTTCTTCATATAGTTTAGTTTTAATCTTCCATACTTTCCTATATTTCCTGTTCTTCTAGCATTTGGTATTGTTATATTAGGGATATAATAATCTCCAACTAAACTATATTCAATTCCTGTTCTTTCATCAATAAATCTTTCTTTTAATTCTTTGTTCTCCATAATTTTTAAATCTCCTCTCAATTTTAAATTTTTAATTGTTATTATAAATTCATAAATATTTGAAAATTTATGATTTTTACTAAATTGTTTGTAGGAGGAAACCTTTGTTATTACTAGATTTTACATTTTCGTCATAAGAGAATATGGTTGTGATGATTAACGCAATAAGTGTAATTCCTTTTTGGGCATTAATCTGTACCTTTTTGTTTAATTCATTAGTTGTTCTCATTTCTTTTTCCTCCTATTTTTTATTCTTTGAAACATTTTTGTACACAAACAAATTTTGAACTCCTCCATCTTAAATTATTAATTATTCGTATCATATCATAACATAATATGTTTTTCAATGATTTTTAAAATAAAAATATTTTTATTTAGGTGTGTTTTCTGTGCGAACAAAGGGACGGACTTTTGGTTCAGTTTTCTCTGAACAAAAAGTCCGTCCACTTGTTCGCCCTTATTAGCTCATATAATCTCTTAATTTTTTACTTCTGCTTGGATGTCTTAGTTTTCTTAATGCTTTTGCTTCTATTTGTCTTATTCTCTCACGAGTTACATTAAATTCTTTGCCTACTTCTTCTAATGTCCTTGTTCTTCCATCATCTAATCCAAATCTTAATTTTAAAACTTTTGCTTCTCTAGGAGTTAAAGTTTTCATTACATCTTCTAGCTGTTCTCTTAGTAAGGTGTATGCTGCTGAATCTTGTGGTGCAGGGCTATCTTCATCTTGTATAAAATCTCCCAAATGGCTGTCATCTTCTTCTCCTATTGGTGTTTCTAATGAAACTGGATCTTGTGCTATTTTTTGAATTTCGATAACTTTGTCAAGTGGCATTTCCATTTCTTGAGCTAGTTCTTCTGGAGTTGGTTCTCTTCCTAATTGCTGAAGCAAGTGTCTTGATGTACGGATTAATTTGTTTATCGTTTCTACCATATGAACTGGTATTCTTATTGTTCTTGCTTGGTCTGCAATTGCTCTTGTAATAGCTTGTCTAATCCACCAAGTTGCATAAGTACTAAATTTATATCCTTTTGTATAATCAAATTTTTCTACTGCCTTTATTAATCCCATATTTCCTTCTTGTATTAAATCTAATAATAGCATTCCTCTACCAACATATTTTTTTGCGATACTAACAACTAATCTTAAATTTGATTCTGAAAGTTTTTGTTTTGCCTCTTCTGACCCATTTAATATTTCTTTAGCAAGTTCTAGTTCTTGGTCAAAACTAAGTAATGGTATTTTTCCAATTTCTCTTAGATACATCCTAACAGGATCATCGATGTTTATTCCATCAAAGTTCATTTCATCAATGTCTTCAATCTTTACATCTTCAACACTTTCTAAGTCTTTTAGGTCAGGTTCTTCAATTTCATCTTTTAATACATCAACACCTAAATCTTCCATTGCTTCAAAGACCTTATCTATCTCATCTGGGTTAGCTTCTCCAAGTTGCATTGCTAATTCGCCATAAGTTATTTTTCCTTTTTCTTTTGCTTTTTTTAAAATTTCATTAACATTTTTATTTTGCTCTACTTTTTCTTCTTTTTTATTTTCTTCCATACCCATTTACCCTCCTACTTTTTTGGGGTTAGCTTCTTAAGAATTTCTTGAAGTTCACTTTCTAATTTTTCTATATTATCTACATTTCCTGTAGCAATTTGTTCAATTATTTCGTTTCTTCTATTGGTTAGTCTGTCCTTTTCATAAATATTTATAATGTCGTTTAAGGATTTTTTTTCATCTTGTAAATCATAATCATTAGATAGTATTTCTGTAATTTTGTTAATTAATTCCTCTTCTTCAAACAAATTCAAAACATTAATCTCTTGTACATCGTTTTCAAATTCTTCAAAGAGTTTTCTTACTATTGCTTTGTTTTCTTCAGATTTAAAATCTTCTATTAGAATTTTTCCTTTAATAATGTTATATGTTGCAATTCCATTTTTTAATAGTAATGATATTATTATGTTTTCTCTATTTGCTTCTGTTTCAGAAATTGTTTTCTTTTCTGTTTTTATTTTCGCTATCTGTTTTGGTTTTTCCAATATTGTAGCATTTTGAGTTTTTAAAGATAATTTGTTTATCTCAGCATAAATTGCTTCTTTAGAAATATCATATTCTGTCGCAATTTTACTTATATAAAGCTCTTGCTCTATTTTACTTTCTATCTTGCTTAAAACATTTGCTGTTTCCTTTAAAAATTTAATTTTGTCATTTACATTTTGCAAATCTAAATCTTTTTTTAAAACTTTTATTTTAAATTCTACTAGTGAAATTGCATTTTGTATAAGTAAATTGAATTTAGCATTTCCATATTTTATTACAAATTCATCGGGGTCCTTTGCTCCTTGCATTTGCAATATTCTAACATCGCATCCAATATTTACTAGTATCTCTAAGCCTCTTAACGTTGCTGCTTGTCCTGCTCCATCTGAATCATATGAAATTATTATTTTGTCAGAATAAGTTTTTAGCAACCTTCCGCTGAGCTTCTGTAAGCGCAGTTCCTAATGATGCTACTACATTTGTTATTCCCCTTTGGTGTAAAGATACACAGTCCATATAACCTTCTACAATTATTATATTTTGTAAAGTTTCTTTTTTTGCAATATTTAATGCATATAAGTTTCTTCCTTTATTATATACAATCGTATCTGGTGAATTAATATATTTAGGCAATCCATTATCTAGAACTCTTCCTCCAAAAGCAATTACTCTATTTCTAATATCAAATATTGGGAATATTAATCTATTTCTAAATAAATCTATGTATCTATTATTATCGCCTTTTCTAACTAATTTTGATGCCAAAATTTCTTCGTCTTTATATCCTAATTTTTTTAAATAATCATATATACTATCATTTAAGCCTGCGAAACCAATTTTAAAGTCCTTTAAAGTTTTATTATTTAGTTTTCTTTTCTTTACATATTCTTGTCCTAATTTAGCATTTGAAGTATATAAATTATTATGATAAAATTCAGCTGCTTTTTCATTTATTTCATATATTTTTTCTTTTAATTTCTGTTTTTTTAATTCCTCTTCAGTTCCTACTTTTGGAAGCATAATTCCAGCTCTATCTGCTAATCTTTCTATACTTTCTCTAAAGCTTATATTTTCAATTTTACTTACAAAGTTGAAAACTGATCCTCCTACTCCACATCCAAAGCAATGAAATATCTGTTTATCTGGCGAAACAGAAAAAGAAGGAGTTTTTTCCCTATGAAAAGGGCATAATCCTATATAATTTCTGCCCCTCTTTTTTAATATGACATACTGAGATATAATGTCTACTATATTATTTGAATTTCTAACTTCTTCGACTAAATCTTCACTATATCGTATCATTTTTTGCACCTTTCTTTTACATAATATATTATTCGACAGTTAATGATTTTTTCCTTCATTATACAATCAAAAAAGAACATTAGATTGCCTAATGCCCTTTTTATGCTTTATTTAAAATTAAATAGAATCAAATGGAATAAATTTTTTAACAACATTTCCATCTGCTGGTGTTAAATGAAGTTTACTATATTCTTCAAAAGAATGGTTAATTGTATTATTAACTGTTTCTTCTACTTGATCTTGATTTAAATTTTGTGCTAAAGTAAGTTCACTTACTAAAATTTGTTTTGCATTTAAAAGCATCTTTTTTTCACCTGTAGAAAGACCTTTTTCTTTTTGTTTAAAGCTTAAATTTCTAACTACATCTGCAACTTCGTAAATATCTCCACTTTTCATTTTGTCCATATTATCTCTGTATCTTTTATTCCAATTCATAGACATTTCTGTAGAATCTGTTTCTAGGACTTTAAACACTTTTCCTGCTGTTTCTGAATCTATAATATCTCTTACGCCAACGTCTTCTGCTTTAGCTGTAGGAATCATAACCTTTACTTCGCCTGGCATTTTTATTATGTAATATGATTGCTTTTCATTCAAAATATTTTTTTCTTCTATTCCTTCTATTACGCCTGCTCCGTGCATTGGGTATACAACTTTATCTCCTATATTAAACATATATTTCGTCACTCCTTCTATGAATATTTCTTTTCTAAACCTTTTTTATTATAGCACAAATTTTGGAAAAAGTCAAAGAAGTTTTTTGTTAATTTTTTTCAACAGCAAAAAATATTTTATATAGTCAATGTGCCAAAAATCCCCGTCCCTGTTGGCATAGTCAATGTGCCAAAAATCCCCGTCCCTGTTGGCATATTAATTTGCCAACAGTTGCCGAAATAAAATATATAAACTTTACTGTTAGTAAATATTTACTGATATATTTCTGTTAAATTTTAAATCATAATGTTATATTCAAGTTCAAGAGGTGTTATTTATGGCTTTAGATTTTACCGTTATTGGACAACGAATAAAAAATGCAAGATTAGATAAAAATTTAACTCAAGAAAAATTAGCAGAACGTTTAGATCTTTCTGTTGCTTTCTTAAGTAGGTTAGAAAGAGGTTCTATGCCAATCAATTTAAAACGATTATCAGAAATTTGTATAGCTTTAGGAGTTTCTGAAGATGAAATTTTGACTGGTGCATCTACTTTGTCTTCTAATTATTTAGATAGTGATTTTTCTGATTTGCTTAAAGATTGTCCACCAGACAAAATGAAATTGATCTATGATATATCAAAACTTATATTAAATAAAGATTAACCAAAAGTTCCAATATATTTGCATATATTGGAACTTTTATAATATATAGATACACTAGCAACACATGTATATAACAGATTTTAGGAAAATTTCATTATCTAATAACATTATATAGAAAAATGTGTGAAAACTCTTTATTTTTCTTATATTATATAGTATAATTATAAAGGAATTAACTTTAGGGAGGTCATTATATGTGGTATATTTGGCTTATTGCTGCAGGAATATTTTTTATTGTAGAAATAATTACGGTAGGCTTTCTGGTATTTTGGTTAGGAGTTAGCGCACTTCTTGCTATGGTAGTTAGTTTATTTACTGACAATCTTTTTATTCAGACTTTAGTGTTTGTTATATCTTCATGTATATTAATTCCGCTTACAAAACCACTAGTCAACAAGTTCATTTCAAAAGATGATGATGTTAAAACAAATGCATTTTCACTTATTAATAAGGTTGGTATAGTGACAATGGATATTTTACCTAATTCAATCGGTCAGGTAAAAGTAAATGGAGAACTTTGGTCTGCACAATCAGATACTGATATTGAGTTAAAAATTGGTCAAAAAGTAAAAATTTTAAAAATAGATGGGGTCAAATTATTAGTTGCACCCGTTAATTCATCACTTTTACATTAATTTTGTTATTAGTTTTTTTAAATATATATTTTAAAATATTAAAAGGAGGAAAGAAATGTTATATTTAATAATTTTTTTAGTTATTATATTAATAATAGCATTTAAAAGCATCAAGGTTGTAAAGCAGTCTGAAGTTTATATCATAGAAAGACTTGGTAAATTTCATAAGGTTGCTGATGCAGGACTTACAATTATTGTTCCATTTGTCGACCATGTAAGAAGTGTTGTAAGTTTAAAGGAACAAACAATGGATATTCCACCACAAGGAGTAATTACAGAAGATAACGTTACAATTGTAATTGATACAGTTGTATTCTTTCAAATAACAGATCCAGCTAAAGCTGTATACGAAATTCAATCTTTAAAGAAAGGTATCGAATATTTAGCAATTACTACAATTCGTGATATAGTTGGTAAGATGAACTTAGACTCTACATTTAGTTCAAGAGATTTAATTAATAATCAATTAAGAATTTTACTTGATGAAGCAACAGATAAATGGGGATGTAAAGTAAACAGAGTTGAAATTAAAGATATCAACCCACCAGCAGATATTAGAGATGCAATGGAAAAGCAAATGAATGCAGAAAGAAATAAAAGAGCTGCTATTTTACAAGCAGAAGGAGAAAAACAAGCCGCTATAACTATTGCTGAAGGTAGAAAAGAAGCTGCTATTTTAGATGCTGAAGCTGACAAAGAAGCTAGAATAAGAAGAGCAAAAGGTGAAGCTGAAGCTATTCGTGAAGTTGCAGTCGCAAAAGCTCAAGAAATTCAAATGGTTTATGATTCAATCAAAAAAGCTAATCCAGATGATAAACTTATTCAGATAAAATCTTTAGAAGCATTAGAAGAAGTCGCAAAAGGAAATGCAAACAAAGTCTTTATTCCTTTTGAAGCGACAAAAGCACTTTCTAGTTTAGGCGCAATAAAAGAAGTTATGAAAGATGATAAGAAAAATTAAAACGTTATGATAACCGCCCTCCATTAGGAGGGCGGTTTCCATGTAACGGGAAATCAATTATTATTGTAAATACATAGTTGGGTCTACATATTCGTTATTTATCATCATTTCAAAATGTAAATGTGCTTGGTCTGCGATTTCAAAAGGTGCTGAATTTCCTACAGTTCCAATTGACTGTCCTTTTTGTACTACTTCTCCTACTTGTACAAATTCACTTGTCAATAAATTTGAATAAATTGTTTTAAATCCATCACTATGCTCTATAATTACTGTTAATCCATATCTTGGGTCATTGTTTATTGCACTTACTGTCCCTTCTTCTGCAGCTTTTACAACAGTAGTTCTATCCGCCTTTATATCTATTCCATTATGCACTGTCCATTCTTGTAAAGTTTCTGAAAAAATTAAGGTTTCTCTTGCAAAGTCTTTAGTAATTTCCCCTTCTACAGGAGATTCGAAGCAAAGCTCCTTTTTCTCTTCTATAACTTCTACTGGCTCTGCTATTTCTTCTTGGGTTTTGCTAATTACAGTTTCTTCTTCATTATCGTTTTGTTCTTCCATTTGCATGTCAGCAATAGCTTGGCTAATGGTCTTATTTAAATCAGTACTTGCTTGTTCAACACTTTCATTATCCATTTTTTCATTAGCAGTAAATAAATTTGTAAATTCTTCTGCTTGACTTAAAGTTATTTTTCTTGCCTCTTCTAATCTCTTGTTATAAACTGAAAACAGTATTATTAAAGCAATAACTGCTACAATTAGCATCGTTCCTAATAAATATAATCTGGTCCTAAAACGGCTTCTATATGTTCTACTCAAAATATATTCCTCCTTAAATTTTATCTTTAGTAAAATTATTCCCTTATTTTGTATAATTATTCTTTAAATATTTTGAATCTCTACACCAGAATAAAAATGTTTAATTATTTCTTCATAATTTTTATTCTCTTTTGCCATACTATTTGCACCTGTTTGACTAAGCCCTACTCCGTGTCCATATCCTCTAACATTAAATATTATATTTTCTCCAAATACTAAATCAAAATTTGCAGATTTTAAGCCAAATGTTTGCCTTGCCTCCACTCCTGAAATTTCAATGTTTCCAAACCTTACAGTTTTTACTCTTTCTCCTTCTGTATATTCTAATATTTCTATTGCATTTTCATTATTAAAATCAATCTGTATATCAGGATGATTTTCTTTTAACTTTTCTAGTAATTCTTCTTTGCTTAAAATAACAGTTGAACTATATTGTGTATACTCCGTTTCTCCTTCTGTTGAAACTACTTGCAAATATGGGTAATCTTTACCACCCCATACATTTGATGCAATCTCTGTTTTTCCACCACTATTTGCATGGAAAAAGGCATTTATAACTTCTCCATTATATGTAATTACTTTGCCTTTGGTACTGTCTACTGCTTCTATGATTCTATTCCAATTAGCTTCGCGTTCCTCTTCTTTCCACTTTGCTAATCTTTCTTCTTTAGTGATATATGCTTGACAACATGTGGAAGTATCGCAAATATCTGCATTGTCGTGTTTTGGCTCATTTTTTATTTTGTACATCGTATATGTTCTTGCAACAATTGCTTGTGTCTTCAAAGCTTCTTCATGGTAAGTTGCAGGCATTTCTGCTGATACTACTCCATATAAATATATTTCTAAATCTATTTCTTCTACTTCGCCTGTGCTTAAATGTAATAATTTAATAGTCGGATTATTTGCTATACTATTTTTAACCTCTTTCGTCCCAGCTACTTCTCCATCTAGCTTTACTACATCTTCTGTTGGCTTGTCTTTTACTAAAAGTACAGGCAATATCAGGCAAATAGAAACAAAAGCAAAAATATATACAATAATTTTTCTTATCACACCTATTCCTCCTAAAAGCTAATTTGCAATTTTGGTTCTCATGGAATTCAAAATCTTTTTTTCTATTCTAGATACTTGTACTTGGCTAATTCCTAGCAAGTTTGCTACTTCTGTTTGTGTCTTTTCTCTAAAATATCTAAGTATTATTATCTTTTTTTCTCTTTCATCTAATTCTTGTATTAATCTATTTATAGTTAATCTATTTATAAGTTTATTCACATCATCTTCTTTATTGCTTATTTTTGATATTTTACTTTCTCCATTTTCTTCGTTATATGCCTCTTCATTTATTGATTCTAGTGGTCTTGCCGATTCTATTGCAACAGCTACCTCTTCTTTAGAAACATTTAATTTTCGTGCTACTTCCTTTACAGAAAGTTCTTGTCCTGCTTCTTTAAGATTTTTATTTTGAAGTTCATTTATTTTACTATTTAATTCTTTTATACTTCTACTAATTTTTATTGGTCCATCATCTCTTATAAATCTTTTAATTTCTCCCATTATGTATGGGACAGCATATGTAGAGAACTTTACTCCGAAGCTAAAATCAAATCTTTTTACTGCTTTAATTAAACCTATTGCACCTATTTGATACAATTCTTCTTTTTCATAACCCCTTCCAGAAAATCTTGCTACTATGTTCCAAATAAGTCCTTGGTTATTATTTATAATATTTTCCATAGCTTCATTAGAACCATTAATTGCCTCTTTTATATACTCTTCATTTGTATCATACATATTTTAAGATTTCTCCTTATTTTATAGTCTTTCTCATAATAACTTTTGTACCTTCACCAAGTCTTGATTCTATTTTCAAATCTTCCATAAAGCTTTCCATTATGGTAAATCCCATTCCTGACCTTTCTAACTCTGGCTTAGAAGTATAAAGAGGCTCTCGTGCTTTATCTATATTTTCTATTCCTTTTCCATTATCAATAATCGTTATTTCTATTGTTTTACCAATTAATATTGCTTCTATTTTTACAACTCCTTCCTCGTTGTCATACCCATGTATTATAGAATTCGTCACCGCTTCTGAAACTGCAGTTTTTATATCAGAAATTTCTTCTATTGTAGGGTCTAATTGTGCTGCAAAACTTGCAACTGCAATTCTTGCAAAAGCTTCATTTTCGGGTTTACTTATAAATTCTAATTTCATTTGATTATCATATACATTTTTCATTTTTTGTTCCTCCTTCTATTATTGGTATTATTTTTAAAATTCCTGTCATTTCAAATATTTTTCGTACACCTCTTGATACATTTTTCATATACGTTTTTCCACCAAACATGTTCATTGTTTTATATCTTCCAATTATCATTCCAATTCCTGCACTATCCATAAATGAAACATTTGCAAAATCAATAATCAACTCCTTTGGCATATATTTTTGAATTTCAAAATCTGTTCTATTCCTTATCTTGTCTGCAGTATAATGATCTATTTCTTCTGTAATTATTAATGTTAATATTTTAAATTGGCTATCATATGTAAATTTCATAACTCTTCCTCCTTTTGTTATCTCTTAAACATATTCTATTTTTTTTACAAGTTTCCTTCGGAGAAAAATAGGAGGTTTTATCGAATTATGGCTTACTGTTGTTTTTATACGGAATCTATGCTATAATGTGTTAGGAAATATTTTTTGAAAGGATGTAATCTATGAAACTTACTTCTGATAGTGAAACTTTAGCAGAAAATAAAGCTTTAATTTTATATATATTAGCAAAAATCTCTGAACCTATTACAAATATTGCACTTTTTGAATTAGTCCTTTCTATTGAAAATATGAATTATTTTTATTTTCAACAATTCTTATTAGACTTAATTGAAAATGGATATATTATAAATTATGATAAATCGGGAAAATCCTTTTATGAACTTACCCCTCTTGGAAAAGATACATTAGAATTAGTAAAAGACCTAATTCCTGGAATATTAAAATTTAAAGTAGATAATAATTTGAAAAGTAATCTAAAAGATATTTCAAATAGCTCTTCTATTACTGCTGATTTTATGCCAAATGATGATAATGGCTATACTGTCAATTTTAAAATTGTTGAAAACAATAATATAATATTTAATTTGCAAGTGTTTGCCGGCTCTAGAGACCAAGCTCAAAAGCTAATAAGCAATTGGAAAAAAAATGCCGAAACCATCTATCCTGAAATTTTGGGTATTATAAATAAGTAATGTTTTCATTCATTGGTTGTCAAAAAATCTACGCACATTTTGACACATTTTACATAATATGGTATAATATGTTTTGTGTGAGGTTTTATTATGATTAAGTTAGTTGCAAGTGACCTTGATGGCACTATCATTGATAAAAATAATAAAATAAATGAAGAAAATTTTAAGGCCATTAATAAAATAAATAGTAATGGTCTTGATTTTGTTATATGTACAGGTAAGACTTACCCTATTGTTAAAGATATTTGTAATGAATTTAACGCAAATTATGGTATCTTTGGGAATGGGAATCAAATCATAGATTTAAAAACAGACAAAGTAATTTACACCAGTTTTTTAAGTCAGCATGAATTAAATACTTCAATAGAAATCGCAAAAGCCAATAACTTACATATTCACATTTATACAAATAATGATATCATTACTGAAAATCTTGCTTATATGGACCTTAGAAATTATAAATTATATGAAGAAAACCCATCAATAAATTTTACAATTGTTGATGATATTCAAAAATACATTATTAATAACAAAATAAATGTGTCTCAACTGATTATCTCTAGTGATAATTCTTTGGAAGATGTAAAATCAAATATCGCAAAAAAAATAAATGTTTCTATGCATCTTATTAAAAAACGTGGAATTTATAAAGATTTTATTATTGATAAAGAGTATGAATATTTAGATATTAGCCCTAAAAAAACTAATAAAAACACAGCTTTAAATATATTGGGGAATTATCTTAATATTAATCGTTCTGAAATGATGAGTGTTGGTGATAATTTAAATGATTATGATATGATTAAAAATTCTGGAATCGGAGTAGCTGTCGCTAATTCTTATGATGATTTAAAATCTGTTGCAAAATATGTAACGAAAAATAATGTTGAAAATGCAGGTTTTGCAGAAGCCATATATAAATTCTTATAGGGAAATTAAAATTTCCCTATTTTTTTTGCAAATTGTTTACCCTTTTTCATTATAGCCTTTTTGCTTACCATTCCTTCTGTGTACATCATAGCAATTCCTGCACCTAATGTTGCACCCACTATCATACCTCTTACAAATTTCATAATTACTACCTCCTATTTATTATTATTATTTCTTTTTCGTCTAAAATCTATGCACGATTTTACGATTGAATATATTTCATATAAAGCAATTAGCCCCAAAAAAATTCCAAAATATTTTTTTAGAGCCGCAACATCCATATTTATAGATATTTTAGCTCCTATTATCGCCCCTACTATTCCCAAAATCGCAATAGGAACGCCCACCTTCCATTCTATTTGTTTTGATTTTATTGATACAATAACTGCAGTTATTGCAGTTGGAACAAAGAACACCAAATTAGTAGCCTGGGCTATGTGTTGGTCTACTCCCATAAATAATGAAAGTATTAGTATTAGAATCGTTCCCCCACCCATACCTGTTCCGCTTACTATTCCTGATATAAATCCTGTTAATATCTCTACCATCTTCATTCCCTTCTATTAACAATTAAAAATCATTTTTGTAGAAACATATATTAAAAAACATGTAAATGCAATTTGCAAAACTTTTGTCGGTAATTTTTTTAAAAGCTTTGAACCTAAATATCCTCCGAAAATTCCACCGATTGCACATTTTATAGCAATGCCCCAATCAATATAATTGCTATTATAATAAAATATTCCACTTGCTACAACCATTGGCAAAATTACAAATACAGATGTAGCTCTGGCCTTTGCATCTTCAATTTTTAATAAATGTATTAATGCAGGTACTACTATCATTCCTCCTCCTGCAGCAAATAAACCACTTACAAAACCTGATAATAAACCAATTAAAATTTTAATAATCATATTCTCATACTAACAACAAAGATGAAGAATTTAATTCTCCATCTTTCCTTCCATTTCTTTAAATAATTTTTCTGCTTCTTTTGTTAATTCATTATCTACTTTTATCATTTGTAATATTATTCGTTTTTTTTGATATTCTTATTCAATATTATCAGCTAAATCTAAAATTTTTTCTAATTCTCCTAAATATCTTTTGGCAGATGTCTTCCAGCATTTTATTTCTTCTATAAGCTATTCTAATCCAAAGCTTACACCTAGTGCATCATTTATTTTTTTCATTACAATCGTATCATCAATATGTCCTATTTTTTCCTTTAATCTACTTTTATCTATTGTTCTTATCTGTTCTGCAAGTATTACAGAATCGGACTTTAAGCCAAATTCTGTTGAATCTAGCTCTATATGTGTTGGTAATTTGTTTTTATTCATTTGTGAAGTTATTGCCGACACAATAACTGTTGGGCTATATTTATTTCCTATATTATTTTGAATAACTATAACTGGCCTTATGCCTCCTTGTTCTGAACCTATTACTGGACTTAAATCTGCATAAAACATATCTCCCCTTTTGATAACCATTTATATTCACTCCCACTTATCTATATAATTTTAAATATTAGGGTAAAAATATGGTTTGCTTTTTTAAGTTCAAGATAGATTTATATATCTTGATTTTCTATACTTAGCTTAAAAGCTAAAATATCCTCTTTTTGCAAATTATTTATTTTTATCTCATTATATAATATGTAAATTATTATGTTTTGTGATACATCTTGAATTTCCATTTTTGTTGGCACGCCTCTCTGTTTATCTACATATAATTTTTTATAAGTTCTATATTTGTTTCCATTTTTTATTTTTAATTCTAGAATAACATTCCCGTCTTTTTCTTGAAAAGATTTTTCTTCGACGTCATTATAGTCATTTACAAACTGTATTAAGCTTAAATCATTACTACCTATATATTTGTAATCCTCATAGATTTTGTTTAAACCTAATTTAGTATTTTCAAGCTTTAAATTTTTGCCATCATACGAAAAAATTACTCCTTTTATGTTTTCTGGTTCTATTATTTCCTGTTTATATAAATTATCTTCTTTTACAAATTGCTGTTTTGCTTTGTATTTGTTTTGATTTTTATTGCTTATTACATTGATTTCTACTTCTGCTTCATACGAACTAATATTTAAAATATATTCTTTAATTTCATCAGCTGATTTATTACTCATATTATTACCGTTTTTTAAATATTTTATAATCACTTTTTACAAAAAATATGATTAAAATTATAATTACAATCAATGCAATTATAGGTATTATTTTTTTCATAAAATCCACTCCTATCTATAAATAGACCAGAACAAACTGTTCTGGTCTATTTTATTCATAGGCTTGAAAAATATGCTTTAAGTACCTGTACTAATTTATCTACATTTTCTATTTGGTTTATTTCCTGCCTTACAGCACTAGAATTTTTTAGATTTTTTAAATACCAGCATAAATGCTTTCTCATTTCTCTTATTCCAATATAACTTCCTTTTTCCTCTAATTCTAAATTAATATGCTCTAACATTATATTTAATTTATCTTCATTAGAAAAATTAGTTATAGGCTTTTCTTCTAATTCCTCTATTATATTTCCTATCTGCCACGGAGCACCTAAACTTGCTCTTCCTATCATAATCCCATCTACCGAAGTATATTCAAACATTTTAATTGCATCCTGAGCTATTTTTACATCTCCATTTCCTATAACAGGAATACTTACACTATACTTTACTTGTTTAATTGTATCTAAATCAACATGTCCTGAATAGAAATCTTTTCTTGTTCTTCCATGTATTGTAATTAGCTTTGCTCCTGCTCTTTCTATTCTTTTTGCCATTTCTACTGCTACATTATTTTCATTATCCCAACCTTTTCTGAGTTTTACTGTAACAGGTTTTTTTACAGCCTCTACAACTTTACTCACTATTTCTTCTGCCAAATCTAAATTTAATAAAAGCTTACTTCCATCTCCGTTTTTTACCACTTTTGGCGCTGGACATCCCATATTTATGTCTATTATATCTGCCTTATCTTCGATTTTTTTTGCGGCTTTTGCCATAATATCTGGCTCACTTCCAAAAATTTGCACAGCAACTGGTCTTTTTTCATTTTCCTGATTAATTAAATTCCAAGTTTTTTGATCATCATAGCATATGGCTCTACTGCTTACCATTTCAGTATAGACTAACCCTGGATTTGAATACTTCTTTACAATTTTTCTAAATGATTTATCTGTTATTCCAGCCATTGGTGCTAAAAATATGTTGTTTGCTATTTCTATATCTCCTATTTGAATTGGTTTGATGTACATTTTTTCTCCTTATCCAAAACTTAATTGTTTATCTTTATTGCTTATATTAAGTATCAAAGCTATTATAATTATATTTGTTATCAGTGAGCTTCCACCATAACTTATAAATGGCAAAGGCACTCCGGTTATTGGTAGTAATCCTATTGTCATTCCTATATTTTCAATGATATGAAACAATAATATTCCAACAAGACCTATTGCTAAATATGAGCCAAGTTCATCTGAAGAATTTTTTGCCACTGCTATTGATTTGGTTATAAGCAATACATAAATTACCACAATAGCCACACACATTATAAATCCCATCTCTTCAGCAATTACAGCAAATATAAAGTCTGTTGTTTTAGGATATAAAAATCCTAAATGAGTTTGAGTGCCTTTTAAAAAGCCTTGTCCTAAAAGTCTTCCTCCACCAACAGCCAATTTTGATTGTATAATATTATATCCTGCCCCTCTTGGATCCATATATGGATTTAAATATACATCTATTCTGTTTTTAGCATGTTGTGGCAATACAAAAAAGTATAATAATGGTACAATTATTACAACTAAAATCACACTTATGATTATATATTTTTTATCTATACCTGCAACAAATAACATCAGCACTAATGCTAATAAATATGCAATTGCTGTTCCATAATCTGGTTGTAAAATTATAAGAAATACTGGTAAAAATACTATTCCTAATACTAATAATATATTCAATGGCTTATTTATTGCTTTTTCACCTTTTGACTTTATTTTTGCCATAACATTTGCAACATATAATATTACTGCAATTTTTGCAAACTCTCCTGGTTGCAGAGACACTCCTCCAAAGCTAAACCAGCTACTTGCTCCTTGTATTGCATTTGTTAATAGCACCAGTATCAAAAGAATAATTGATATTATATATAATGGTAGTGAGATTTTTACAAGTATTTTATAATCAATAACAAAAAAAATAATAAATATCGGTATACTTATAACTACCCATATTAATTGTTTTTTAAATTCCGCAAATTCTAAGCCACTTGTTGCACTGTATAAAGCTATTAATCCGATTATGATTAATAAAATTGTATACACTAATATACTCCATTTAGTATTTCTTAGTTGCTTTGTATTCAAAATTAAATGCCAGGGAATTAATTTTATGCTTATACTAAATTATCTTAAAATATCCCTGACTTTTTATTTTTTATTTTTTATTCTTCTTGTTTTTTTGATTTGAGTTTTTTGTATTTTTATTTTCTTGTCTTTTTCCGCTTTTAACATCTTCTTTCGTCTTTTCTTTTTTATCTTCGTCTTTCTTTTCGTTATCTTTTTCTTGAACTTTTTCTACTTCTACCTTTTCATTTTTCTTTTCTTCTTTTTGTTCTTCTTGATTATCTTCATTTTTTTCAGTCTTTTCTTCTGTCTTTACCTCTTCACTCTTTTCTTCTTTTCCCTCAGATGTTTCTTCTGATTTTTCTTCATTATTTTTTTCTTCTTTATCTGAATTTTCTTTTTTTATTTGAACTTCCTTTTTCATTTCATTTTTAATATGTAATATTGGTATATTTGCATATAATGAAGGCGCACCAGTTGTACCATCTTCTTTTAATTCATTTGTAAGTCTTACATCAATTGAATCTTCTTCTACTTCAATATATTTTTTAATTACTTCAATTATTTCTTGTTTCATCATTTCTAGGAAATCTGCAGAAACGTTTGCTCTGTCTTGCATTAAAACAAGATGTAATCTTTCCTTTGCTTTATCTTTGCTATTTGGTTCTTTTGTTTCATTCTTTCCTATTTTTTTAAAAAATTTTATTATATTTTCAAACATTTCTTTTCCTCCTATTTTATTTTGTTTTATTTAATTTGCATTTGTATATAGGAGTTTATTTCTTTTTAAATGAACTAAATAATCTTGCCCAAAAACCCTTTTGTTTTTTCCCCGGTATTGAAACATCAATATTTTCTCCAAGAATTCTTCTTGCTGTTTCTATATATGCTTTGCCTGATGGTGCTTTTTTATTTTTTATAACTGGTTCTCCTTTGTTTGTTTGAGTAATAATATATTCATCATCTGGAACAACACCTATTAAATCTATTGAAAGAAGATCTACTATATCTTCTACATCCATCATTTCACCTTTTTTTACCATGTTTGGTCTTAATCTATTTATTATCAATTCTGGATTTTTTATTTCTGAACTTTCTAATAATCCTATAATTCTATCTGCATCTCTTATAGCAGAAATTTCAGCAGTTGTTACTACAATTGCCCTATCTGCACCTGCAACAGCATTTTTGAAGCCTTGCTCAATTCCTGCTGGACAGTCTATTAATACATAATCAAATTCTTCTTTTAACTTTTCTGTTAATTCCTTCATTTGCTCTTCATTTATTGCTGTCTTATCTCTAGTTTGAGCTGCTGGAAGCAAAAATAATTCCTCAAAACGTTTATCTTTTATAAGTGCTTGTCTTAATTTACATTTTTCTTCTATTACATCTACTAAATCATATACTATTCTATTTTCTAATCCCATAACAACATCAAGATTTCTTAGCCCAATATCTGTATCTACTAAAACAACCTTTTTACCTGCTATAGCTAAACTCGCTCCTAAATTTGCTGTAGTTGTTGTTTTACCAACTCCACCTTTACCTGATGTTATAACTATTACTTCTCCCATAAAACTTTTCCTCCTAAAAAATAACCGCATTATTTTTCATAGCTATTTTATAATTTTTTTAAGAAAAAGTCAATGTATTTGAATTATTATTCTAAACTTTGTATTGGTATCTTTTTTTCAAATCCGTTTAAGTTTCGTTTCTCTTTCTTCCATATAAAAGATTTAAATAAATAATAAGAAAGGTAGTCTAACATTATTATATAAAGAAAAATCTTATATTGGCTCAAGATAATATTTGATTTTTCCTATACAATTAAAAATGAATAGTGAATAATTAAATGTGCTCTTGCTTTATTTTTCAAGATTATTCATTCTTCATTATTCACTATTCATCATTCATTGCGATACACCAGTATCGCACATTTTTGGTGGGCAGGGATGGATTCGAACCATCGTACTCGTATGAGAACAGATTTACAGTCTGCCGCCTTTAGCCACTCGGCCACCTACCCAAAAAAATGGTGCTCCCTCAAGGATTCGAACCTTGGACCCACCGGTTATGAGCCGGTTGCTCTGACCAACTGAGCTAAGGGAGCTTGTTTCTTATTAACTTGAACGCAAAAACTATTATAATGTATTTTTCTTTAGATGTCAACAATACCCAAATTTTCAAATTAGTAGCTCCACGTGTCGGTTGCACTTTTCTTTTCATGCTTTAGCCTAAGAAAAGAAAATGTCCAACCGACAGCAAGATGGAGTGGATTGTATATTAATTAGTCTGAACTGTAACAAAAATTTGTGAGACAAGGAGATATGTTCAGACACGGGGACGAGGTTTTTGTCTAGCGGTTTCCCGGAATTTTTCACTATTTATTTCATTCTTAGCTATTCTTTTTACTCTTTAGGTAAAGACATAGTCACTAGTTTTTTAATGAATAGTGAATAGTGAATAATTAATAATTAATAATTAATAATTAATAATTAATAATTAATAATTAATAATTAAAGGATGAACTATTTTATTCATCCTTTAACTTTGTTTATTTTTCAATTTTTAATTCTGCATATTGTGATTCAGGAAATTCTTTATCATATTCTACACTTTCAAAAATCTCTGGCATCTCTTTTTGAAAATATATTAATAATGGTATCATTATTTGTCTTACTGAAGGATGCACATGATTTGTTGTACGCAATGATAATATGTGTTTCCATTCTCTTATATTTGCTGTCATAACTATTTCAGATGCTGTGCTGTGTGGTAATATCATTCTCATTTGATCTGGTGTTGCACCAAGCTCTGCCATTTGCAAGTAGTTTTTTTCTATATCTTGACATGCCTTTTCCCACTTTTCATAAAGTTTTGTTCCTTTTTCTATATTGCACGGTTTAATAAATTTTATTTCATTATCAAATTTATCTTTACCATAATTACAATATCTTGTGCTTTCTATTGAAAATGATGCTATTCTATGTCTTGTTAAATCTTTATATACCCCTATATCTGCATACATTCTTACTGTAATTTTTTCGTGCTCTAATACAGATTCGTGTCCTCTAGTAATGCAATTTTTAAGTAGTTTTTTATATGAATCTTCTGTAATACTTCCTTCAGAACGATAACAAGTTCTACAAGCTTTTTCAATTTTTTTCATTATATCTATTCCATCTATTTTTTCTACTTCAATATAAGGATTTACTATTTTCATTATTTGTTTTCTCCTCTGCCTTCTGGAAGTGCTGGTTTATCTAACACTACTCTAATCTTGCAAACATACACTATAGTTCTAATTAATTTGCTATTTTTAATTCTTTCCCATAATGATGGTTTAACTTCAAATCTTGTTTGCTCAATATATTCATCATGTATAATTTCAGGTTCTTCTTTTACTTTTGCTGGTTCTTCCATTGGAGCTGGAACACCTTTTAATGCTTCTGCTATTTCAATTCCTATATAACTTAATGCTTTTGATCTATCTTCTATTCTTTCCATATCTATTTCAATATGTAAATTTGCTTCTAAATTGGAAATTTTTGCATGAATCAATTTTTTTGCTGATTCGTAATTTTCGCCTTCTTTTTTCTTCGTTTTTCCAATAACTATTAATGCTTCTGTTGCATCTTCAGAAATTGCCGATGAAATCTGCTTTACTCGTGACTTCCATTCTTTATCATTATTTTCTGCCATATATAATATCTCTTTTAGCTCATTTGCTTTGCTAATATTTTGCTCGCGCTCTCTAATCAATTTTTCTATTTGTTTTGTATTATCTTCGAATTGATTTGTTGCATACTCCACTAAACTTCTCGCTGCTCTATATACACTTGCAGGGAAGTTTTTCTTTTTTGGATATTCATTTATATATGATTTTATAGAATCTATTAAATCCTTAAAATAAGCATCATCTTCTAATTCAACAATTTGTTTTTTGCTATTTGGATTAATCATTTTTTGAACTTTGTCTATATTTGATAAAATCTTTTCTTCTGTAATTATCATTTTCACGTTTACTATGCCCGGCTTGCGATAGAATAGCATCGTAAACTCACCCTCCTTTGTCTTCTATTTTTCGCTCTTTATATCTATAATTATACTATTTTCCGTAAGAAACTACAATAGAATTTGTTTACAATTTCATTACAATTTTATTACAATTTTCTACAAAAAGTCAAGCTTTTTTTGCTTCTTCTTTAATTTTTTTATTACCAAATAATATTACCTTTAAATCCGCTCTATATTGCAGAAAGCAGGACATTCCTTTTCGAACCTAAAGAAGAAAGCAATGTCCTGCTTTCCTTAAAAGCTAATATACTACTTAATTAACTATTGGCTGTGTCTTTTAATTTTCTGTGTTGTTGTCTTTATAAGTTCTTCTTCCGTAATGATTATCTCTTTTATGTACTTGTATGGTGGCATAGTTTTATTTATTTCTTTAATTTTTCTCAAGAATAAATTGTATATTTCTTCCTTTTCCGCTATTCCGTAGATGTTTTTTACAAGGTCTTTATCATAAACAATTTTCGCACAAATCTTTAAGTCATCTTCGTTTTTGTCTTCTGGTTTTCCATATACAAAAGATTCTGTTATTCCATCTATTCTGTTAATAATGGTTTCTAATTCCTCTGGGAAAATATTTTTTCCATTTTTTAAAACTATTACACTTTTTGCCCTTCCACATAAGAACAAAAATCCTTTTTTATCAAAATAGCCTAGGTCTCCTGTTTTAAACCATTCTTTGTCAAAAACTTCTTTTGTTGCTTCTTCATTCTGATAATATCCAAGCATTACATTTGGTCCTTTTGCATATATTTCGCCTATTCCGTTTTCATCTTTATTTACAATTTTAATTTTTACACTTGGAAACACTTTACCTACTGAACCTATTTTTTGTTCAAAGTCGTTACCTGCTGCAAGTACAGGAGATGTTTCTGTTAATCCATAACCTTGCATTACTCTAAATCCTAAAGCATTAAAACCTTTTTCTACTTCTTTATCTAGTGTTGCTGCTCCGTTTACAATAATTCTTAGTTTTCCACCTAACGCTTGATGAATATCTTTAAACACTTTTCTTCTAAAATCTAATTTAACTCTTGACAAAGCACCTACTAATTTCATCATTGTTTCAACCTCTTGTTTTTTGCCTTGTTTTTCTATGTTTTTCATCAATCTTCTATACATTGTTTCTATTATTGCAGGTACTGATATCATAGCTGTTATTTCAAATTCAGCTAAGTTCTGTAAAATATGTTTTACTCCTTCGCAATATGCAATTTTTGCACCTCTGTATAATGGGTACAAAAATCCAACTGTACATTCAAAAGTATGGTGCAATGGTAAAAATGATAATAATGTATCTTTTTCGTCTATATGAATTACAGAGCCTATATCCATAATGTTTGAACATATATTTTTGTGTGAAAGCATGACTGCTTTAGACATCGCAGTTGTACCTGAAGTAAATAACATTATTGACATTTCTTCGTTATTTATTTCAGCATCTAAATATTTTCTATTTCCCTCTTCTAGCGATTTTTTTCCCATTGATATTAATTCTGATTGAGAATATATTCCATCCTCCCATTTTTCAGAATCCATTGATATATAGTATCTTATATTTGTAGTATTTCTTTCTTTTATGTCCTTCATTGTTTCATCATATTTTTGGGAATAGAAAATTGTTTCTACTCCTGAACGAACTATTAATGATTCTAATTCATTTGCTGGAAGTGATTTATCTAATGGTACAATTACTCCTACTCCACAAACTACTGCTAAATATGTTAGTGCCCATTCATATCTATTTTCCGAAATAACCGCTACTTTTGTATTTTTTAGGCCCATACTAATAAGTTGTGTTCCCAAAGCATTTACATCTTCCAAATATTTACTATAAGTCACTTCCTTGATTTGTTTTTCTGGTCCTTCTTTATATTTAAAGGCAACTTCATCTTTAAATTTTTCTACTGATTTATTTATCATTTCTTTTAAGTCTGATATTTTTTCAACATTATATAATTTATTCTTTTTTACTTTTCCAATTTCCTCGATTTCTTCTTTTTTATAGCCTTTATCTTCAAATATTTTTAATATATTATCTTTTAATTTTCTTCCTTCTCTATCCACTAACTTTCCCTTCCTTTTAATATAAAATTAATTCCTATAAATTATATCATATCGATATAAAAAAAACAACATAGTTTTCATAAATAAACCACCTAGTTTTGATAACTAGGTGGTTTATCTTTTATTGTATAGGAAAAATCAAATACTATCTAGATTTCCCTATATAGTAATTTTTCTTTCCTCTTTTTATTATTAAGTATTTGTCATTTGTAAGGAAAGTTTCGTCTATGATTTGGTCTATGTTATTTACTTTTTCGCCATTTATTTCGATACTATTGTTTTGAATAAATTCTCTTGCTTCCCTTTTGCTTGAAGCTGCTTTTATATCTATCAATATGTCTAACACATTCTTATTTAAGTCCATTTCTTCAATTTTCTTGCCCTTTAATGCTTCTTCTAGTTCTTCATCATTTAAATCTTTAAATTTTCCACTAAATAATACTTGGCTAATCTTTATTGCCTTTTCATATTCTTCTTTTCCATGAATATCAGTAATTATTTCTCGTGCTAATATTTTTTGTGCTTCTCTTAATTCTGGATGTTCTTTGTGTTTTGCCTCTATTTCTTCTATTTCTTCACGGTTTAAGAATGTTAATTGTTTTAAATACTTAATTATCATTGAATCTTCAAGATTTATTAAATATTGATATAATTCATAACTTGAAGTTTTGTTTTTGTCTAGCCATAATGCATTTCCTTCAGTTTTACCAAATTTTACACCATTTGAATCTGTCACAAGTGGCATGACCATTCCATAAGCAGTTTTATCTATTTTTCTTCTAATTAATTCTATCCCTGATGTAATATTTCCCCATTGGTCTGAACCTGCTACTTGAAGAACACAATTTTTTGTTTCATATAAATGTAAAAAGTCTAATGCCTGTAAAATCATATATGAAAACTCTGCATAAGTAATACCTGTTTCCATTCTAGACTTTACCTTGTCTTTTGCAAGCATATAACCTACATTAAAGTATTTTCCATAGTCTCTTAAAAAGTCTATTATACTTATATCTTTTATCCAATCATAATTGTTCACAACTTCAAATCCAAATATTTCTTTGGCTTGTTTAGTTAATCCTTCAATATTATGATTTACTTCTTCTTTGCTTATCATTGGTCTTTCAGCAGTAGGCTTTGGATCTCCAATAAGTCCTGTTGCACCACCAATTAACAATATTGGTTTATGACCATATTTTGCTAATCTTTTTGATATTAAAAATGATGAATAATGTCCAATATGCATACTATCTGCTGTTGGATCTGTTCCTATATAAAAAGTTAACTGTTCGTTATTTAATTTGTCGATCAATTCATTATCACTTATATCTTGTACTAAGCCTCTCCATTTTAAATCCTCGTATATATTCACTTTGTTTCCTCCTATATAAATATTCCATTTGATACATTTTGTATATTACTATACATTGTATATTTCTTTTTTGTTTTGTATTTGTCTATTACAACTACTTCATTTTGATTTAGGCTTTTGCTTACATCTATTATTCTTTGATTTTCTGAGCCACGAAATGGCAGATTTAAACTTTTTTGTTCTAATATAAACTTTCCATCAACTAATACATCAATATTTTGTAATAACTCATATAATTTTTTATCATGCTTTGCTTTTTCTCTTAAAGTTTCAAAAGTAAACCCTGTATAGCACCAAACATTTAAACCTATTGATTTTGCATATTTTGCAATTTCTAATGATGGCTCTATTTGGTATAATGGGTCTCCTCCTGATAAAGTTATTCCATCTTGATTTTTAATTTTTGATAGCTCTATTTTTACATTCTCTATATCTTCCAAAAATCCTTTATTTAAATCATGAGTTTCTGGATTATGGCACCCGAGGGCAATTATGTAAACACCCTTGGGTCCATATTACAGTACGAATTCCTTCTCCATCTACAATGCTATCTGTTTGAATTGGTGCGGCTAATCTTATTTTCATTATAATTTATGTTTTACCCTATCCCTTTCTTCACATTTTTTTCCGTTATTAAATCTATCAATTGTACCTACTAAGTATCCTGTAATTCTTCTTATTCTTTCAAATTTAACATCATCTTCATGTCTTCCACATCCTGGGCAAGTATCATTTATTACACCTGTAAATCCACAAACTGGATCTCTATCTACAGGGTGGTTTATCGCTCCATAACCTATTCCTGACTCTTTCATTATTCTAATTACTTTTTCAAATGCTTCTACATTTTCGGTTGTATCTCCATCTAGTTCTATATATGAGATATGTCCTGCATTTGTAAGTGCATGATATGGTGCTTCTGTTTTTATTTTGTGCTCTACTGTTGTTTTATAATATACTGGAACATGGAATGAATTTGTATAATATTCTCTATCTGTTACTCCCTTAATCTTACCATAAATTGCTTTATCCATTGCTGTAAATCTACCAGATAAGCCTTCTGCTGGTGTTGCTAGAAGAGTAAAGTTCAAATTGTATTTTTCTGAGTATTCATCCATTTTCTTTCTCATAAATGTTATGATTTCTAAGCCTAGTTTTTGTGCTTTTTCACTTTCTCCTTGATGTTCTCCAATTAATGCTTTTAAGCATTCTGCTAAACCAATAAATCCAACAGATAATGTTCCGTGTTTATATATTTTTCTTAATTTATCCGTTGGTTTTAGCTTTTCACTGTCTAACCATACTCCTTGTCCTAGTAGAAATGGGAAATTATTAATTCTTTTGTTGCATTGTATTTCAAATCTTTCTAATAGTTGATCTTTAACAAGCTCTAACTTTTCTTCTAGTTCTTCATAAAATCCTTTTAAATCTGTTTTCTCATTATTCACTATTCCGTGTTTGATTCCTAAACGAGGTAAGTTTATTGATGTAAATGATAAATTTCCTCTTCCTGCCGTAACACATTTATTTTCATCAACATAGTTTCCTAATACCCTTGTTCTGCATCCCATATATGCTACTTCTGTGTTATAATCATCTGGTTTATAATATTGAAGATTAAATGGTGCATCTATGAATGAGAAATTTGGAAATAATCTTTTTGCAGAAACTTTACAAGCTAATTTAAATAAATCGTAGTTTTTATCACCTGGATTATAGTTAATACCTTCTTTAATTTTAAATATTGAAATTGGGAATATTGGTGTTTCACCTTTACCAAGTCCTGCATCTGTTGCAAGCAAAAACTGTTCAATTACCATTCTTCCTTCTGGTGAAGTATCTGTACCAAAGTTTATTGATGAAAATGGTACTTGTGCCCCTGCTCTAGAATGCATTGTGTTTAAATTATGTATAAACGCTTCCATTGCTTGATATACAATTCTCTTTGTTTTTTGTAATGCCTTATCATAAGAAAGTCTAAAAAGTCTTTTCAAATTTTCAGAATCTCTACAATATCCATCAAATATTGATATATCAAATTCTATACTACTTAATTTATCTATTTCTCTAACAATTCCATTTATAGCTATAAAGCTTATAAAATCTGTTAATTCTAGATAATCATATACTGTTTGCTTAAATTGTTTCTTAAATGTTTTTAATACTCCTGGTGCCATATAATAATCAAATGCTGGTATACTTTGTCCACCATGTTGATCGTTTTGGTTAGATTGTATTGCTATTGCAGCAAGAGCTGCATAAGACATAATGTCGTTTGGTGCTCTTAAAAATCCGTGTCCTGTTGAAAATCCATTTTCATAAAGTTTATTTAAATCTATTTGGCAACAAGTTGTTGTACCCATTGGTAAAAAGTCCATATCATGAATGTGAATATCTCCACTTTCATGTGCTTCTGCAAATTTTCTTTTCATTAAATAAGATTTAGCAAATTCTTTAGAAACTGTGCTTCCATATTGCAACATTGTACCCATTGCAGTATCTCCATCTATGTTTGCATTTTCTCTTTTTGCATCTTCTTCTATTGCAGATTTTAATCCTAAATTTTCTAATGCTTTTAAAAATTTATGTTGTCTTTTTTCATCAAAAAATACTTGCCTTGATTGTGCTCTTCTCTCTCTATATGCTTTAAAAGATTCGTATACATCTAAATATCCTTTTTTCTGTAATTGCTCTTCAATCATGTCTTGTATTTCTTCTATTTTAATTTTGTCTTTCCCTTCTTTTTCAATTTGGTCTATAACTGCATTATAAACTTTATATACATCTTTTTCAGTATATTTTTTTGTCTCTTCATCTTCTGACGGAATACTATCGAAACCTTTTTTTATTGCTAATGCTATTTTTGCTCCGTTAAAATTAACCTTTTTCCCATCTCTTTTTACTACTATTATATCTAATATTTTTTCTACATTTTCTTGCATATTTTTACCTCCTTTGTTTTTGTGTTTTGATTATATAATAGTTTTAATATTTGTCAATATTTTTTATAAAAATGTCATATAATTTTAAAATTATTTTTTCATTTTTTAAAATTTATCGTATAATTATTTTTGTGATTTCTTTATTTATAAGTATTTTTCGGTTTTTCTATTTTTCGTTTTTATTTATTTTTAAAAAAATGTTTTTTTTAAAATCTGATGTTTCGTATCTATTTTTCGTTTTTTTATAATTGGAACTATCAAAAATCGCCCATTCTTTAATTGGTAATCTAATAGGCAAAAAAACAACACATTCTGCTCTTCACTAAATTGCGAATGTGTTGTTATAACTATAACTTATTTTGCATAATCGACTGCTCTTGTTTCTCTTATTACATTTACTTTAATTTGTCCCGGATAATCCATTTCTGTTTCTACTTTTTCTGCTACATTTCTTGCAAGTATAATCATTTCATTATCTGAAATTTTATCTGGTTTAACAATAAGTCTTACTTCTCTACCTGCTTGTATTGCAAATGATTTTTCTACTCCATCAAAAGAATCTGCAATTTCTTCTAGTTTTTCTAATCTCTTGATATATGTTTCTAATGTTTCTCTTCTAGCACCTGGTCTTGATGCAGATATTGCATCTGCTGCTTGTATTAAAACCGCTTCTATTGTTTTTGGTTCTACATCTCCATGATGTGCTTGAACCGCGTTTATTACTAAATCATTTTCTTTATACTTTTTAAGAACATCTACACCTATTTCTACATGTGTTCCTTCCATATCATGGTCTAAAGCTTTTCCTATATCATGTAGCAATCCTGCACGTCTTGCAAGTTTTGGATCTAATCCTAGTTCTTCTGCCATGATTCTTGCTAAGTTTGATACCTCAATTGAATGATTTAAAACATTTTGTCCATAACTTGTTCTATATTTTAATTTTCCAATTAATTTAACTAAGTCTGGATGTAATCCGTGAACTCCTGTTTCTAAAACAGCTCTTTCTCCTTCTTGTTTTATTATTTCTTCAACCTCTTCTTTGGCTTTTTCAACCATTTCTTCAATCTTAGCAGGATGAATTCTTCCATCTTCTATTAATTTTTCAAGAGCGATTTTTGCAACTTCTCTTCTTAATGGGTCAAACCCTGATAAAATTACTGCTTCTGGAGTATCATCAATTATTAAATCAATTCCCGTTAATGTTTCTAATGTTTTGATGTTTCTTCCTTCTCTTCCTATGATTCTACCTTTCATATCATCATTTGGAAGCGCTACTACTGAAACAGTAGCTTCAGAAGTGTGGTCTGCAGCACATTTTTGTATTGCAAATCCTATGATTTCTCTTGCTTGTTTTACTGCCTCTTCCTTAGCTTTCGCAGTTACTTCTTTAACTAAAATTGCTTTTTCGTTTGCCAATTGTTTGCCTAATTGTTCTAAAAGTATTGTTTTGGCTTCATCCTTAGATAATCCTGAAATTCTTTGTAATTCTACCATTTGCTTGTTAAAAATTTCTTCTAACAATTTTTTCTTTTTCTCCATCTCTTGGTTCATTCTTTCGAAATCTTTTTCTTTTCTTTCAAAATTTTCAGAACGTCTATCTAAAGCCTCCTCTTTTTGGAATATTCTTTTTTCTTGTTGTTGTATCTCGCCTCTTCTTTCTCTAATCTCTTTGTCTAATTCATTTTTTGAAGCTAAAATCTCTTCTTTTGCTCTTAAGATTTCTTCTTTTTTCACATTTTCGGCATCTTTTTTTGCTACTTCTAGTATTCTCTTTGCTTCATTTTCTGCTCCACTTATTTTTGATTCTGCTGATTTTTTTCTAATTACCATACCTGTTGGTATGCATACTGCTGCTGAGATAAGAAAGGTGACAAGTATTACTATTCCGTTCATAAATAATGCACCTCTTTTTCTATTAAAATTTCAATGTTCAGATTTATTTATATACTAATTTTGTTTATTTTAGAATATATTTTTATTTCTGTACCTTTATATTTTACCTTTTATCTTTAACATTGTCAAGATTTAAAAGAAAAAAAGGTAAGCTTGCGTTAATAATTAACTTACCTTTTTAATTTAAATATTATTTTCTTTAATATAAAGTACCATTCTAGAGCCGTAGATCATAATTGCTGTAGTCTGGAAGAGTTCCATTGCAATAAGAAGCAGGATTGCTGGCGTAGTAGCAACCTCCGCGATAAGCACGACCGATGGCATTGTCGGCCCCTGTGCTCCACTCTAATACATTCCCTTCTAAATCATATATATTTTGTGATACATCGTTATATAGTTCTGTTGCTTCTGTAATGTAATTTGATCCACCTGTTTGATATTTTGATGAAAAAGAATGGCCTACATTTTCTGCTGTTGCTACAGTATAGGAAACTCCATCTGGTCTTTTCCCATTTGCTATAAATTTTAATGCTTGGCATTGTGCTGCTCCTTGAATCATTCCTCCAAGTAGCCCCTTATTTAAAGCATACTGTTTTTGCTCTGCATACATATAATACCAATTAATATCTACTGATGGAATTTCTCCTGCTATAGACTTTACACTATTGCTTTTACTACTTGTTGTCTCTGTCATTCCACTTGTTTCATATCGTCCTACCCAGAATCCCCCATTCTCTTTTACACTTTTTACTATTTCATTATATTCTTTTTGTAAATCTTCTTTGAATTTATTGTCATCAACTTCATAAGTTGTTCCTAATATGCTATTTAAATATTCTAAATTTGTAGTTTTATTATCATAGCTTGTTATATTTGGCTCGCTAAAACCACTATTTGCAGTATATGTAGTTGGTGATAATATAGCTTTCCCTGTGCTAGAACTCCACTCATAAAGGCAACCTGCCATTAATTCACAATTCCGTTTCATCTAATACTATTGCACAAGTTTCAATATCGTATATTTTTTTATCTACTGTGCTTCCTTTGTTTTGGCACATGAACATATCATTTATATCATCTACTGGTATCCATACAAATTGACTATATGTTTTTTGTAATTTTAATACTTCATCTGCATTAGCCCAATCAATTTTTGCTATTTCTTCATCTGTCATTCCTTCATCTTTTCCTGCTTTTTTTGTTGGTATATCATATATTACTAATCCTCCATTAATGCTTGTCTCACTTTCTATCTTAGATATTGTAAAACCCGCTGGAACTATTGCCACTTTTCCTCTATTATCAACATAGTCAGTATTTTTTTCAACTCTTTTGCCTGCTAATAACGGTAATCTTAAAGATGTATAATCTGTTTCTTCTAACCCTCTATTATTTTCTATTTGATTGCTTAATACAAATTCTTTTATATATGTCTTATTTTTCGTTTCTATGATTAGCTGTGCTATTTCTTTTCCATTTTCTTGTGCTTGCCCAAATTTACAATTTTTTATTTTTTCAGCTATTTGTATATTATCATTTAAGTAAATACCATTATTTTTAAAAGTATAACTATTTCCTGTTGTAAAAATAATAGTACTCATATCATCTGAAATTGCAGTTATACTATTATTTGTCTTTTTTACTTCTTTTAGGAATGATATATTAATCTTATCTATTTCTATAATAGAATCATCTTGTCCTATTATTTCTGTAAGATTTTTTGAAAAATAACTCATTATTGTTGTAAGAGTAGCTATTACTAGTATAGTAACAATTATATATATCATTAACGACATTAAAGTAATTCCTCTTTGGTCTTTCATTAAATTTCCTCCTTATATAATATTTTAGCTTTCAATCATTTCTCCACCTATTACTTACTTTTCTATAATTTCATCTATTACGATTTGCTCATTTTCATCAAGCTTATATTTTGGAAGTTTTGGTAACTCATCTAATGAACTAACTCCAAATACTTTCAAAAAATCTTTTGTTGTTTTATACATCGTTGGTCTACCCGGTGCATCCATTTTGCCCGCTTCTTCAATCAAATTAAATTCTAATAATTTATATATAGTACCATCAGAATTTACTCCTCTGATATTTTCAATTTCTGATCTTGTAATTTTAGGATTATATGCGATAATTGCAAGTGTTTCCATTGCTGCATTTGACAAGTTTGGCACTCCTCTATTATCAAACAATGGATATATATAATCATAATACTCTTTTTTTGTAGCTAGCTGATATCCATCTTCTACTTTTATAATCTCTAACCCTCTATTTTTATTATCATTATTCATATCATATATAATTTTTTCAATATCTTCTCTTGGAAGTTCTGTCATCATCATTAATTCCTTTGTTTCAACAATTCTTCCAGCTGCAAAAAGTATTGCTTCTATTATTGATTTTATTTTTTCTATCTCCATATTCTGCTCCTTTAATACTTTTAATTATCACACGAAAAGATTTTGGTGTCAAGCTTTTGACAATTTTATTTTTTTGTGATATTATTTTTTTATATATTATTATATCTTGGGGTGATAATAATTATGGAAAATGATGAAAATAAAGACTTAGAGCAAGATGATGTTTCAAAAATAGATTTAGAAGTATCTGCTGGTGATGGTAGTGAATTAGAAATTTCAGAAGTTTTTGAACATTTAAATTGTGCCAAGCCAAAGTTAGAAAAGGATAAAAAGAAAATAATTATACCAAAAGGAAAAAAAGATTAGAAATTTTGAATTTAATAAAAATGACCTAGATATTTTCCAGGTCATTAAAAGTATTTACTGTAATCATTTTGCATTTCTTTTAAAAATATTTGCTTATCTTTTCCATATTCAAAAGAAACATTTGAAACATAATTATTTTGTCTAATAATTCCACCAACTATTAAAATATATGGGTTTTTTGCATTATTTAAAAAATAGTTATACAAAGCATATACATTGTTAGTTGCAGTTTCTATATCATTATAGCTTGATATTTCAAACCAGTATTCATATTCAACCAGTATTTGACATCCGTTTACTTCTGTGTAATTCTCTTTAATTCGCAAATTGTTTTTTATATTGGCATCATTGCAATTTTCAATATAGTATTTCTTATATCTATAATTAAAATCGTCATATATTGTCCTTGTCGTTTTATCTTTTACCACATTGAAAATAACATTTTTATCTTCTTTGTAATATAATGTATATACACCAAAACCGTCTTCATCGGTAGAAACATCAACTATTTTAAAATCTTTGCTATATTTATCTTCTAATTCATCTAACACATTAGGATTTAATCTTCTTTCAATATTATGATAATAATTATATATAGTTTTACCAGCTAAAAACAATGTGCCAATTATTAAAACAACTATAATAAGAATCAAGAAAAAATATAACAATTTAACAAATGTTGCAAATCTATCTACGTTTCGTGTATCTATTTTTAAATATACTTTATCATTTTTTTTATTCATTTTAACAATCTCCTTTTTGAATAATATTATATATTTCTGTCATAAAATTTTTTGGCGTTATTTTAGTTGTATCAATGTGATATTTTAAAATTCCTCCTATTTCTTGAAAACTAAAATTCATTATAATGCGAAGTTTTACTAACTCTGTTAATGGACTACCTAATTGTTCTATTTTTCTATAAAGAAGCTTTTTTTCTTCAGTTAAGATTATATTTTCAATAAAATCTTCTTTTATTGGCATATTTTTAATTAAATCATCTATTGAAGTTAATATAAACTTTTTTCTTTAGCTCTTTATGCCATAGATTTATTGTTTTGTTTATTTTTGATGCTTTTTGAAAATAATTTATTGTGTTTATAGTGTTTTTTATTTTACTTTTAATAATTTCATTTTTTATATATTTAAAAAGCAAGACATTTCAAAATATATTGAAATGTCTTGCTTTTTATGGTAGCGAAGATGTGATTCGAACACATGACCCTTCGGGTATGAACCGAATGCTCTAGCCAACTGAGCTACTTCGCCATCGACTTTACCTATTATACTTGAATTTAATAGGTTTGTCAACATTTTAGGTTTATATTTTGAATTTTTTTGTTACAGTTCAGACTAATTAATATATAATCCGCTCCATCTTGCTGTCGGTTGAACATTTTCTTTTCTTAGGCTAAAGCACGAAAAGAAAAGTGCAACCGATACGTGGAGCTACTAATTTGAACTTAGCAACAGTTCTGTATAAGAACTGGGTTGATAAGCAACTACATAAATAATAAAAACTCACATCTGTACTTTGCAAGGTAGATGTGAGTTTTCTCAACGTATCTGGCAAAACCACGTTTGTGGAATTGTCATTTTCTATGTTTATTATACAAAAATTATATGAAAAAGTCAAATAAAATTTCATCTTATTTTATAAATTTTTCCCAATGTTTTAAAAATACCCAAATTCCATGTGGATATAGTTTCCTACTTATTTTTTTCTCTCAACATTAAATACACTTTCTACTTTTCTTAACTCTTTCATGATATCATTTAATTGATTTGTATCTTTTATCTCTACTTCTATTTCTATCGTTGCTATTCTTTCTTGGTTAGTATTAGTATTTACAGCCATTATATTTATTTTTTTATTCATTATTTCTCTTACAATGTCTGATAATAGTCCTGTTCTATCATTTGAAGAAATTATAATTGTTGCATTATACACATCTTCTGTTTTTGCATTATACCATTTTACTCCAACAATTCGTTCTTCTTCTGATAATAGGTCATTAAGATTTACACAATCTGCTCTATGTATTGCTACTCCTTTTCCTTTTGTTATATATCCTATTATTTCATCACCTGGCACAGGATTACAACAATGTGAAAAACTTACTAAGCAGTTATCTAATCCCTCTACTATTACCCCTGACGTTGGTGTTTTTTTAGGTGAACTTTTAGATAATTTTTGTATTTTTTCTTCTGCTATTTCTTCTCCATTTTCTTTTTTATATTCTTCTAATAACCTTGTCAATATTTTATTTGGTGAGATTCCTCCATATCCAATACTTGAATACATATCTTCAATAGTATGATAATTGTATCTATCCAAAGTAGCCTCTACCCATTCTGGCTTGAATAATTCAGAATGCGACATTCCAATTTTCTTAATTTCTTTTTCTAGAATATCTTTTCCTTTCTCAATATTCTTTTCTCTATCCACTCTTTTAAACCATTGAGTTATTTTGGTTTTTGCACTTGGACTTTTGACCAGTTTTAGCCAATCTCTGCTTGGCCCTTTTGAAGTTTCTGATGTTATAATCTCTACAATATCTCCATTTTGTAATTTTGTTACTATTGGCATCATTTTGCTGTTGATTTTGCAACCTACCATTTTATGACCAACCTCTGCATGTATTGAATATGCAAAATCTATTGGTGTTGCACCTTTTGGTAAGGTTTTTATTTCTCCTTTTGGAGTAAATACATATACTTCATCTTCAAAAAGTTCTGTCTTTAAAGTTTTCATAAATTCTTCTGGATCTTGAGTTTCCCTTTGCCACTCCAAAGTTTCTCTAAGCCAAGCAAGTTTGTCGTCTGTTACTACTACATTGGATTTTTTAAATTTATTTGCCTCTTTATATGCCCAATGTGCAGCAATACCGTATTCTGCAACCTGATGCATTTTCCAAGTACGTACTTGTACCTCAAAAGGTGTAGCATTGGGTCCAATTAGAGTAGTATGTATTGATTGATACATATTAGGTTTTGGAACAGCTATATAATCTTTAAATCTTCCTGGCATTGGATTATATAATTCATGTACAACCCCTAAAGCTGTGTAGCAATCTTTTACAGTATTTACTATGATACGAAGTGCGAATAAGTCATATACTTGGTCTAAAGTAATATTGTCTCTTTGCATTTTTCTATAAATACTATATAAATGCTTTGCCCTCCCGAGTCACTTCTGCATTTATTTTTATTTTTTTTAGTTCCTTTTTTATTTCATTCATGATGTTATCAATGAATTCTAATCGTTCTTCTCTTTTTTTCTCTATTCCTAATACTAAGTCTCTATATTCTTCTGGATTTAAATATCTAAAAGCTAAATCTTCTAGTTCCCATTTTAAAGAATAAATACCAAGTCTATTTGCAAGTGGTGCATAAATATCCATTGTTTCTTTAGCATTTGCAATTTGTCTATCTCTTTTTAATGACGTCAAAGTCCTCATATTATGAAGTCTATCTGCTAGCTTTATCAAAATAACTCGTATATCTTTACCCATTGCAAGAAACATTTTTCTGTAATTTTCCATCTGATTTTCTTCTATTGTTTCATATTGGATTTTACTTAATTTTGTAACCCCTGCAACCATTTCTGCAATTTCGTCTCCGAAATTTTTTATAATATCTTCATTAGTAGCAGAAGTATCTTCTACAACGTCATGCAAAAGAGCTGCACAAATTGTTGCATCATCCATTTTTAAATCTGCTAAAATATCTGCTGCTGCCAACGGATGAACAATATATGGTTCTCCAGAATTTCTTTTCTGCCCTCTATGATGCTCTTCAGCAAATTTATATGCTTTTAGAATCAATGTGCTATTAGATTTTCTATTATTTACTTTCAATTTTTTTATTATATCTTGTATTGTTATTTCTTTTTCAGCCATATTCAATGCTCCTTCTTATATTGATTTTCTCATATCCTGAATCTTTATTTGCACTTTTCTTACTCCATTATATACATTTTCTTCTAAAGTTCCAACTATATCTACTTTATCTCCTATTTTGTAGTAATCTGCAATCTCTCCTAAATTAAATCCGAATAGCATCTACAAATGTAGAGCCATCACATAAACTTAATTTTAAGTGCCTACCTTCAGATAATGTTCTTATTGAATTGATTTTTACATTATTATAAATAAATATCGGCATTTTATTAGATTCACCAAAAGGTTCAAGTTTCTTAATTTCATCAACAGAATTAATATTTATGTCTTTTGCTGTAATTTCAGCATCTATTTTAATAGTTGGAATATATTCTTTTACTTCTTTTGTATTTGCATATTCTTCAAAAGCATTTTTGAATTTTTCTAAATTTTCTTGCTTGATACTTAGACCTATTGCAAGGGCATGTCCTCCATATTGTTCCAGGTATTTACTTGTTTTGTTTAAAGCTTCATGTAAGTCGAAACATGGGATACTCCTTCCTGAACCTTTACCAATTCCATCTTCACAAGCAATTAATATAGTTGGTTTTGAAAATTTTTCAGTAATTCTTGATGCAACAATTCCTATTACTCCATGATTCCAATTTTCATCCCATAATATAATTGAATTTTTATTTTTCAAATCTTCTTTTTCTATTTTTTGAATTGCATCTTCAAAAATATCCTTTTCTATTGCCTGCCTTTTAGTATTGTATTGGGATAACTTTAATGTTATAGCTTTTGCTTCTTCTTCACTATCTGTTAAGAAAAGATTTACTGCTTCTTTTTCATGCCCTAAACGGCCACATGCATTAATCCTTGGAGCAATTGCAAATGCAACAGAATATGAATTTAATGTTTCGAATCCAAGCATTTTTATTAATTCTTTTAAACCAATATTTCTTGTTTCATTAAGTAATTTTAGACCCAATTTTGTAATGACTCTGTTTTCATCTACTAATGGTACTATATCCGATATTGTTCCCACAGCTACAATGTCTAAATATTGCAAAAATAGCTTATCTGGTAGGCCTAATCTTTTAGTTAAAGCTTGTATTAATTTAAAAACTGTACCTACTCCTGCTAAATTTCTAAAAGGATAAATAGAATCTTTTCTTTTAGCATTAACTATTGCTAGTGCATTAGGTAGTTCATCTATTGGCTCATGGTGATCAGTTATAATTACATCTAGTCCGATAGAATTTGCAAACGCTACTTCTTCTATAGCTGTAATGCCACAATCCACAGTAATTACTAAATTTCCACCCTCATCTTTTATAGTTTTTAGAGCTTCTTTATGTAATCCATATCCTTCACTTAATCTGTTAGGTATTGTATATTTGGCTTGTACTCCAATATCTTCCAAAAATTTCTTTAAAACCGTTGTACTTGTAATCCCATCTACATCATAATCTCCAAAAATTACTATTTGTTCTTTTTGGTTTATAGCTTTTATAATTCGTTCTACTGCCTTTTCCATATCTGTCATTAAGAATGGATCGTAAAAATCTTCGCGTGTAGGTTTAAAAAATATATCCACATTTTCAACAATTCCTCTATTTAATATCACTTGCGCAAGTAGTTTTGATATTTTATGTTTTTCTGAAATTTCATTTATTTTATTATTATCAATTTTATAATATTCCCATTTTTTATTCATACATATAATTGTATATTATTTTGATGTTTTTTTAAAGTGTTTATGACAAATTTATTAAATTTTTAGTTAATGTTCAGACCCAAATTTTCAAATTAGTAGCTCCACGTGTCGGTTGCACTTTTCTTTTCATGCTTTAGCCTAAGAAAAGAAAATGTCCAACCGAC